>NZ_CAXAVM010000103.1:0-24016 GCF_963972345.1 uncultured Gimesia sp.
TAGGATCGATACGAAAGGGCGTACCCTGTTTTGTGAGTTGTTCCACGATGGCGTGCAGGGATGCAAAATCGCTGGGAACATCGGGGATGGCGACGACTTCAACACCCAGTCTGGAAACCCAGTCCAGGTTCGTGTGGTTGCAGCTGAGAATCAGTTCTGCCCCGTTGGCGACCGCGGCTTCCACTTCGGTTCTCTCAAAGCTGTCGATGGAAATGCGATGGCCTGCCTCGACAAGCAGCTTTACGATTTCTCCCGTGCGGGCCCAGCTCTCTCCGGGAACGCAGCCGATGTCGATCAGATCCGCACCATTGTTTCGGTAGTGGTCTGCCTGTCGCAGAATTTCCTCGTCTGTCAGAAAGGGGGCGTGATTGATTTCTGCGAGGATTTCGATGTCATACCGGGAGAGATCTTTAGGGGGACGACCTGCCTGTCCGAAATATTCGGGCAGGTCAAAATGATCTTTAGGGCCCCGTTTGAAGGGTACGCCGAAATGATCGGTAAGTGGCTGCAGATCTCCCTTGCAGAGACCGGGCAGCATGACCCAGTCGATGTCTGCGGGTAGTTTGAGTCTGCGCTGAATCAAAGGAACGTGCATCAAAGCGGCGACCTGGACATTCAACACGACGACTTCAAATTCAAAGCCGACCTGGGGAGCAAGCTTGTCCAATATGCCGCGTAGTGAAAATTCCGCCAGCCTGCCGGTTACGAACAGGATGCGTTCCTGTTTCATCGTTGGTCTTTCTTCAAAGTTGCATCCTGTTCTCGATCGTTATCCGGGCTCATGCGGAGTCAGCCGCCCCGAGTTGAATCAGTGGACCCATTTTTTAGGGAAGCCCTCCAGAGCGGAGTCGGCTTCTGGTTGCCAGAGCACGGTTTCTTCAATCTTTTTTGCAAGACTGATGTCTTTCCCTGTGATGGCATGTACTTTATGTGTCTGAAGTTTCACAGTGACCGCCGCATAACCAACGCTCAGATCCGGATGATGGTTACCGGCTTCTGCCAGGTAGCCGATTGTATTGACCAGCATCAAGGTATGCGACCAGCCCGGCGTGCCATATTTTCTGCGAATCCAGCCGTCTTTCAGTTCCCAGTTGGAGTAAGTGTTCAGGAATTCCTGGATTTCTGCTTCGGATAATGCTTGATCTTCTGTCATGATTTCCCCTTTTTTTCTGATCCCTCAGGATGACGATTCGGTTAAACCAGTCGGAGATTCAGCCGATACTGTTAATAGTCTGCTTCTCAGGACTGCAGCCTTAAACGTGCCTCCTGATTACTGGCAAGCTCAATTCGTGCCTGCAGTTATCCCGGGACACAGCTCAGCCGGTAATCCACTGTACTGCATTTCGTCCTGTTTTTAAATGGGTTACCAGCCGGGATTTTCACAACAAAGTTAAGAATACGGATGAAATGGAATCGAACTAAACCTAAGCTTCACAAGGTTTAAGTGCGAAAAACAGACTACACTTTGCGTTTCTGGCAGAGTAGAATATAGACAGAGGCGATTGTCGGCTCGGAATCAGACAATCGCCTTCCCTCCCAATTTTTCCCACCACGGTTTAACTGAGAAAGAGTTGAAAATGAAGCGGCTTTGGATTCTGTTTCATCCATCATCAAAACCCAGCCTGTCATCAGGCATCTGCTGGTTAACCGTTTTTGTTTTTTCCACGTTTGCAGCGCCTGGTCTGAGCAAGGCTGCCAGTAATGATAAAATTCCGGCAGAGCTGATTGAATTTTTCGAAAAAGAAGTTCGGCCGGTTCTCGTCGAGCGCTGTCATGCCTGTCACGGCTCGAAAAAACAGGAAGCCAGTCTGAGGCTCGATTCGCATGCCTGGATGATGAAAGGCAGTGATACCGGCGCAGCCGTGGTACCGGGAGACCCTCTGAAAAGTCGCATCATCCAGGTCATCCAGTATCATGAAGATGACAGCCAGATGCCTCCTGAGAAAAAAATGCCGGACGATGAAATCGCGGCATTAACTCGCTGGGTTAAGATGGGAACGCCCTGGCCGTTTTCAGAGAAGGATGCCAAACTGGCTCCGACCAATGGCGCTTACGATTATGAAACGCTGGCAGAAAGCCACTGGTCATTTCAGCCTGTGACCAGACCGGAAGTTCCCCAGGTGAAAGATTCGCAGCGAGTCTCATCACCCGTCGATCCTTTCGTTATCAAACGTCTGGAAGAAAAAGGCCTCAGTCTGTCAGCTGCCGTAGATCGACGGCAGCTGATTCGTCGCGCGAGCGTGGATCTGATCGGCCTGCCTCCCACCTACCAGGAAGTGGAAGCATTCGTGAATGACAAATCTCCGGATGCTTACGAGAAACTGATTGATCGCCTGCTGGCTTCTCCGCATTATGGAGAACGCTGGGGCCGCCACTGGCTGGACGTGGCCCGCTATGCGGATACCAAAGGCTATGTGTTTACCTCGGAACGCCGCTATCCTTATTCCTACACCTATCGCGATTATGTCATTCGTGCCTTCAATGAAGATTTACCTTTTGATCAGTTTATTCGAGAGCAACTGGCGGCAGATCAGCTCGACCGCAAAGGGGATGACCGTTCGCTGGCAGCGCTCGGCTTTCTGACCGTGGGACGACGCTATCGGGGAAATATCCATGATATCACCGACGACCGGATTGACCTGGTTTCGCGCGGGCTGCTGGGGTTAACCGCCTCGTGTGCCCGCTGTCATGATCACAAGTTTGATCCGGTTCCCACCAAAGATTATTACGGGCTGTATAGCGTGTTCATCAGCAGCTATGAGCCGGAAGAGAAGGATCTGCCGGTGATCGGCAAACCGAAATCAGAGAAAGCTTACGAAGCGTATCAGACCGAACGTGCCAAACGACAGAAGAACGTCGATGATTATATTCATGGCGAAGCAGAGAAATTCAGAGCCGACGCACGGCTCTCAGTGGGGGATGTATTGCAGGCAGTCGCTGAAAAACAGAAGCTGGCAGCAGGCGATCAGAAACCTCAATTTGAAAGCAAGGAAGCACCTCATCGGCGCTATGTCGATCTCTGGCGGTCTTACCTGGCGCGGAATGCCAAATCGCAGCGAGCCGTGCTTGCTCCCTGGAATCAGTTTGCTGCGTTAAAAGTAAAACCAGAAGAGTTCGCCGCACGTGCAGCGGAAATTGTTCAGAAACTGTCGCAGCAGGAAGCGGAAACACAGGCCGACAAACGGGTGAACCTTCTGATTGTGCATGCTTTGAAAAACAATCCGCCTGAAAACATCTACGATGTCTGCCGGGCTTACGGTTCTGCTTTCAAAGAAGTCGAACAGGCCTGGACCAAAGAACTCGCAGAGGCAGAGAAAGCGAAGAAACCTCGTCCTGAAAAACTGGAAGATCCAGCGGCAGAGGAATTGCGACAGATTCTTTACGATGCGGATTGCCCTGCTGCCAGTGATGATGAAGTGGCAGCATCGATGTTTAACCGGGCTCAACGGAACAAAATCCGCCAGTTGGAAAAACAGCTGGAAACATTGGATGTAACATCTCCGGGTGCACCACCGCGGGCAATGGTGATGCTGGATAAAGACAAGCCGATTACGACTCACGTCCATTTAAGAGGAAATCCGGGTCGCCGGGGTGATCAGGCACCGAGACAGTTCTTCCGCATCCTGGCTGGTGCAGACCGTAAGCCGTTTGAAAAAGGGAGTGGCCGCCTGGAGCTGGCAGAGGCCATTGCTTCGCCGGATAATCCTCTGACAGCACGGGTGTTCGTGAACCGGGTCTGGATGCATCATTTTGGTGAAGGGCTGGTGAAAACTCCCAGTGATTTTGGTGTTCGCAGCGATCCGCCCTCCCATCCGGAATTGCTGGACTATCTGGCTTCCCGTTTCATGGAAGAAGGCTGGTCGGTAAAATCGCTGCATAAAATTATCATGATGTCTGCGACTTATCAGCAAGGTTCGCAGGAGAGCAAACAGGCGCGCCTGATTGATTCCGATAATCGTCTGCTCTGGAAACGATCTCCGGCTCGACTGGACTTTGAAGCGATGCGGGATTCCCTGCTGTTTGTATCGGGGCAACTGAGCGAGGAAACCGAAGGCAGAGGCTTCCAGATTGATGAGATGCCGACGGAGCCCAAACGAACCGTCTACAGTTTTGTGGACCGGAACAATCTGCCGAATGTCTTTCGTACGTTCGACTTTGCAAATGTGGAATCGAGTACGGCACAGCGACCTTATACCACAGTGCCTCAACAGGCGCTGTTTGCCATGAACAGCCCGCTGTTGATTGAACAGTCACGTTTCCTGGTTAAGGATCTGGAGCTGGAGAAGGTCGCGAAAGAGCAGAACGTGGATGCAGCCATTACGAAGTTGTATCAGCGGGTGTTATTAAGAAACCCTGCAGCAGAAGAACTGGAACTGGGTAAGCAATTTCTCGCGCACCACCACGACCAGATCGAAACTCCCATACGCATGACCGGCTGGGAGAAATACGCTCAAGTGCTGTGTACTTCTAACGAATTCATGTTTGTTGACTAATCATTGAGATACCGAAGTTTTAATACGACAGGAGCCTGTTGATATGGCTGATCAAACTTCCCATTATAATGTTGAACCAATCGTGACCCGCCGGCAGATGCTGCAGCGTTGCGGGACCGGTCTGGGGTCCCTGGGACTGGCTTCCCTGATGGCTTCCGAGGGGATGCTGAACCAGGCGGCGGGCGCCTCTGCAGGCAGTCCGACTTCGCCGATGGCGCCGAAGATGGCCCATTTTCCCGGTAAAGCCAAGCATGTGATCCATATTTTCCTGAACGGCGGTGCTTCACAGGTTGATACCTTTGACCCCAAACCGGCACTCGCAAAATATGCCGGCAAAAAGTTACCGATGGAAAACCTGCGGACAGAACGCAAGACAGGTGCCTCCCTGCCCTCGCCTTTCAAGTTCAAGAAATATGGTGAAAGTGGTCTGGAAGTCAGTGAGCTGTTTTCCGAGCTGGGTGAATGTGTGGATGACATTGCCTTCGTGCGGTCCATGTATACCAACGTGCCGAACCACGAACCTTCATTGATGATGATGAACTGTGGAGACCTGATTCAGCCGCGACCGAGTATGGGAGCCTGGGTGACTTATGGTCTGGGGACGGAGAACCAGAATCTGCCCGGCTTTGTGGTGATGTGTCCCGGCGGATATCCGATTACGGAATCGGCCAACTGGCGTTCCGCCTTTTTGCCCGGTGCCTATCAGGGAACCCATATTGATACGAAGCATACTGATATCGAAAAGCTGATTTCGAATATCAAAAACAAGCAGCTGGCTCTGCCTGAGCAGCGTCGCCAACTGGATCTGTTGCAGGCGTTGAACCGTCGCCATCAGGCAGTCCGATCCCAGGAATCGGCTCTGGAATCGCGGATTCAATCGTTTGAACTGGCTTATCGTATGCAGATGCAGGCCTCGGATGTATTCGACGTGAATAATGAACCGAAACACATTCATGAGATGTATGGAAAAGGTGTGCATGCCCGCCAGATGATGATTGCCCGCCGACTGGTAGAACGAGGCGTTCGCTACGTGCAACTCTGGCATGGTGCCGGTCAACCCTGGGATAATCATGATGAAATTGAAAAGAATCATCGCCGCTTAGCCGGTGATTGTTCTCAGGCCATCGCGGCTCTATTGAAAGATCTCAAGCAGCGCGGTCTGCTGCAGGACACAATTGTGATGTGTGGTGGCGAATTCGGACGCACTCCCGTGGTAGAATTACCGACACCCGGGGCCAACGCGGGCAAAATGAATGGACGCGATCATAATAACCATGGCTTTACAGTCTGGCTGGCAGGCGGCGGAGTCAAAGGAGGCCAGGCTTACGGTGCTACCGATGAATTCGGATTTGCAGCGGTTGAGAACAAAGTGCATGTGCATGACCTGCATGCGACCGTGCTCAAGTTACTGGGATTCGACCATGAGCAGCTGACTTATCGTTTCTCAGGTCGCGATTTTCGCTTGACTGATGTTCACGGCAAGGTGATCCAGGAACTGATTGCGTGATGCTGAAAAGCAGCGCGGCTATGCTGCTTTTCTCTACAATCGCTTCGGTTTGCGTATGAACAAATAAATCCCCTGCTTTACATGGTTTATGTTGAATAGATCCTTGACCTGCACACCAAAATAGGGAAGGATTGTTCATGTGATTCAGATCGGGGTGTTCAAGGTGTTATCTCGCATTGCGATATTCTGAGTCAACAGCATCTTGATGGGGCAGCTTGTGGGGGAAATTTGTGGCTGGAGATAATGAACGTATTAAACGCACGCTGGATTTACTCGGGATCGGGCTCTATCCCATCATTGAAGAGGAAATGAAGGCCGTTTACAAAGATGAATGGATTGACCGGGCCAAAGAGAGCTTTCGTAACTCTCCCCTGACCTCCCAGCCGGAGGGGGATGCCATTCGCTGGGACGCTCATTCCACCCTGCTGATTTTGTGGGACCACTGGAACAGTGTCTTCCGCAACCGTCTGTCTCCACTGGAGCGAAGTTTTGTCGGCGAATTGCGCGAGTATCGCAATCGCTGTGCGCACCAGAGTCTGATCAGTACCGATGATACCTTGCGGATTCTGGATACCGCGGCCCGTCTGTTACAGGCGACCGGAGCGACCCAGGAAGCGCGACAATTACAGCGCGAACGGGATCAACTGTTACATCAGATACTGCAGTATCAGGAGCAGGTCGTCGTTGATTCCGAAGACCATCGTCGTGAACGGATGCGTGATGCCATTATTTTTCTGATCTGTGGAATTTCCATCGATCTGGGAATTTTCTTTTCTTATGGAACTGGCGGCCTGGCGATTCTGTTTGCTGTCTTCGTCGCAGCGGTCTTTGCATTCCTGGCTTATCAGCGGTGGGTGACCCCCGACCGCCCCGCTTATGGAGCCCACGAATGTACGAATTGCGGCAAGATCATTTACGGTGAGAACTGCCCGTACTGCAACGAAGTTCCCCAACAGACGCAGGCCGTCTGAGCGGAAGCACAGTTCATCAGGTTCAGGTCATCTGCAGTCTGCCGTGGGCGGATTCAGTCAACCCATTCATCTGCCGGATCGAATTTAGGGAAGACGATATTGATGATCTTCATTGAGCCGAGAGCACGGTGCCGCACACCGGGGGGAATCACAATGGCCATTCCGGCCTGGACGGGGATGATTTCATCATCCAGCTGCATCTGCGCATCACTGCCACATTCGAGAAAGTAGTAGGTTTCCGTCAGTTTCTTGTGGTAATGCAGTTCTGCGTCTTCTGAAATTTCGGTGACGTGGAGTGTACCGGGAAATTCGGAGACATCGGCAAAAGCCCGCCGCGCTGTACCACAGGGACAGGCTGTGCCCGGGATCTCCGCGAAATTAGCAAGATGATATTTTTTCCGGGTTGATTCTGTCATTTCATTTTCCCGTCGAGATTATCGTTTCACTGACTGAATTCAATTGTGTAAGCCGCAACTTAGCCTGATTATAGCGGACCAGCAGGCAAAGCAAAACGCTCATGCTGTTTTATTGATTTCATGCAGCAGAACGCGTAAGAAGGGTTCGACATCGGTCACGAGGCCGACCGTCTGAAACGTGCCTCGATCGGCCAGTTTGGTGACAGTCGCCGGGTTGATATCCACACACACGACTTTCACACTGGCCGGGAGCAGATTGCCGACCGCGATGGAATGCAGTGTGGTAGCGATCATCAGACAGAATGAGACCCCCTGCACAAGTTCGCGCATCTGACGCTGTGCTTCGACTGTGTCAGTGATGACATCCGGCAGCGGTCCATCATCGCGGATACTGCCAGCCAGCAGAAAGGGGACCTCATTTTTGACACATTCATACATAATGCCGGAATTCAGGACCTGCTGATCGACGGCGTTCTGAATACTTCCCACTCGGCGGATGCGGTTAATGGAACGCAGATGATGTTCATGCCCTTCTTCACTGGAGCCGCCATGTTCCATGGAAATCCCCAGGCTCGTGCCATAAAACGATTCCTCGATATCATGGGTGGCCAGCGCATTGCCGGCGAACAGCAGATTCACATAACCTTCGCGAATCAACTGGCTGAAGTAATCTCTGCTTCCCGTGTGCACGACAGCGGGACCGGCTACCACCAGAATTTTACCTGAACCATTTCGCGCCCGCCGCATTTCTGAAGCAATCTCTCTGACGGTCACTCCCTTGGGTTTTTCGCTGGAGACCGTACTGTTCATGAAGGAGAAGCCTGAGACCCCGGGTGCACTGCGTGCGAGCGGGATAACGCGTGTCCCCCGATTTCCGATCACCACAAGTTCCCCCTGCCTGACATCAGCCATGGGGAGGCAATGAGCCGATTTTCTGTCCGGACTGACGACGACTCCACAATCCATTTCCTGTAAATCAACGGGGATCCACTCTTCCGCGATTCGGATTTCCGTTTTCTGATTGGTGCTGCAGTAAAATCCTTCGGGGAAGGCACCGTCCATGTCAGCAGGTTCCAGAATACAGTCGTGCTGTTCAATCGGAACGGCGCCATGCTGAGCGATTTGAGTCAGAATTTTCTGTAAAGTGGCTTCATCGGGAGCAGAGACTTTTATCTGGGCCCGGCTGCTGTCGGTTCGCAGTTGACCGATCGAAATTTCATCGATGGCAAAATCTCCGCCCAGGACCGTGATTTCATCCAGAATCTTCGGCAGCAGCAGACTGTCGATAATGTGCCCCTGTAATTCAATTTCTTCACTGAATCGGGCTGATTCCTCGGGCTGTTCATTTGAAGAATGGGGAGATCGATTGTCCATCAGTACTCATCCCTGCCTGGTGCTTCAAGAAAAATAAGATGTTATGTGATGCGATTACGTCGGAAATCTTCGCTGACTCTCTTCTAAAGCGAATCGCAGTTTACCAGAGCGTCTCTCAATCTGTGAGACTCGGCTCAAATGGCATTGGAAACGCTACAGTATAACGGGACACAGTCTATCTTACGTTTTCCGGATTAAAAACATACACTCAAAACAGGGTTTTGACTCCGTACGCTCACATTAATCGCTGATTTTTTACTATTTTGCAGACTGGTCAGATCTTAATCCGTGAAAATCGTACAGGAGCAGAAGCTCGCACATTGTGTTTCGAGCTGGCAGGAAAGAAAAAAGTGATTGCTGTCGACAGCGTAGCGGTATTACACTCGATTTAGTCCGGGATTTCTGCTGGAAGCGACTTCAAGCTTCGCCAGTGGCGAAGTCTCATGTCTTCTGCAGAGGATAGGCTTGATTCGGGAGCCAAAATAAGAATATGATGTCTGGATTGGTTTTGTTTCTTTTAGGGAGTTCATTTCAGACTGAGATGGTCATATTCTTGAACTCACTGAATGTTTGTTTTTACCACCTGTTCCCAGATTCAGTAATGTTCCCGATATGGTCAGAATTGGAATTATAGGGCTCGGCCCATACTGGGAACAGCGCTATGAACCTGCGCTGCGACTGATGGATCAGCGTATTCAGATCAAAGCCGTCTACGATCCGGTTCGCAGTCGTGCAGAACAGGTTGCTACCCAGTGGGATGCGGCTGTTGTCTCGGGTATCGGCTGTCTGGCTACTCGCTATCCTGTTGATGCCTTTTTGCTGCTGCACTCAGACTGGATGAATCATTACCCGTTAACCATTCTCAGCCAGCAGCACCGCCCGGTCTATATTGCCGGCAGCCTGGGGGAAGACCTGGAACTGCTGGAGATGATTCATGCCCGCGCGACCGAACAACTGGTGACACTGATGCCCGAGTTCAGCCGTCGCTTCTGTCAGGCCACCAGTCGCCTGTTTGAACTGGTCGTGACGCAGCTGGGGAATCCGGTTGCGATTCAGATTGAAACCTGCTGCCCTGCCGCTGATCAGCCGGTGGAAGTTCCCGGTCAGAAAAATGAGACGGATTTTCTGGTCGGTCTGCTGGACTGGTGCTGTTATGTGATGCGCACCAGGCCGGTCCGTGTCGAGACGACATTGCATTCGGATTCGAGTGATCGATCAGAGGATTATCGGGAGATTAAAGTTGAGTTTCTGCCCGATCCGGTGACAGCCGTCGATCGGTTTGCTGCGATCAGAATCAAAACTCAACCGCGGGACAGCGAACCTCTGTTTCCACGACACCATATCCAGTGTCGCAAAGGCAAGGCGGAGTTTCATTCGCCGGACGAAATTCACTGGGAGAATGCTGCAAATACTGTCACGGAATCTCTCAAGAGTGATCGCCGTGAACTGGAAGTGATGCTGGATCATTTTTGTCGTCGGGCTGTCGGCGGGATTATTCCTGTTGCCAACATCAAAGATGTCTGCCAGGCAATTAAGCTGGTCCGACTGTCGCGTGCCAGCCTGGAGGCGGGGAAACCGCTTGATTTTAAAGCTGCGAAATAAATCGCTTTCGATTTCAGACAGATCAATCCGACTTATTTTTTCGGTCGTCTGGCATGGGGATGGGCTTTTTCGTAGGTTTCCAGCAGACGTTTCGTGCTGACGTGGGTATAGATCTGAGTGGTCGTCAGGCTCTTGTGTCCCAATAGTTCCTGGACGCTGCGCAGGTCCGCTCCGCCATCCAGCAGATGTGTGGCAAAACTGTGTCTCAACGTGTGAGGGCTGGTTTTTTTGTCCAGACCGGTCTGCAGAAGATACTTTTCCAGCATGCGTCCCACACTTCGCGAGGTGAGCCTGGTTTTCAGCCGATTCAGAAATAAGGCATCGGCGTCAGGATGCGCGCCGGGTTTGGCTTCACGTTCTTCCAGCCACTGAGTTAACGCTTTGGCGGCGAAACTTCCAATCGGGGCAATGCGTTCTTTTCGTCCTTTACCGAGGACGCGAATGATGTTGGCATCCTGATCCCAGTCACTCACGTTCAACGCCACCAGTTCGGAAACACGCAGTCCGGCAGAATAGAGTGTTTCCAGAATCGCCCTGTCACGCAAACCCATTTTCTGGTTTGCCGGCGGCGCTTCGAGTAATGTTCCAATCTGATCGGTGGTTAAAAAATGGGGTAATTTTCTGCCTGTCCGTGGCGTACGCAGTGGCTTGGCGGGATTGGTTTTCGAATAGCTTTCCCGGCAACAATAGCGGAAAAAACTCCGCAGGCAGGCCAGGCGCCTGGCGATTGTGGTTTTTTCATACTGGCATTCATGCAGATACGCGACGAATCGCCTGAGTTCGCTGATGCCGATCTGGTCGGGGGGGAGTAGCGAACCCTCGTACTCAGACAGATATTCCACCAGGCTTTCCAGATCTTCCGCGTAAGACTTCAAAGTCAGGTCTGAAGAATTTCTTTCGATTTGCAGATATCGCAGAAAGTTATCAATCGCAGCATGAAGGTCAATCGACCTGACTGTTTGCGAAGAGATCATGGGGCATTCAGAATCGTCTGGTGGTGATAGTGGAGCGAATTCAGACGTATTGACTTCGCTGAAGTCGCATCAGGCAGTTTTACGCAGGCGACCTGACTGCTCTTCAAGTTCTGCTTCCCGTCTGAGCTTACGAACTTTCTGGCTCATGACCGCTGCGTCATACCAGGTAAAACTCAGGTCTTTGTCTGCCGCGTATTGTCCGAGTGTCTGCAGCATTTGTGAAGAACTGGCATCATCGTAGAGAAACACATAACGTTCTGAATCTTTGACTAACGCGACGACATTCATTTGTTGTTTCACTGTAGCAGTCCTTTGTTTTTCGTCAGAGCACTGGAATCTAAGACTGGATAGGTTGGGAGTGCTCATAAAACCGCAATAGTAAATATCGGCTTCTGAGCGGTGGGATTATCGATATTTTCTTACTTTGAAGATCATCTGGTGCTTAGCTTGTCCGCCATGCAGTGTTAGCATCTCTAGAATCATTAAATGTGATGTAAACCGTATAAAGTCCTCACTCCGGTGCAGATAGGCTTCCCAGCCACCACTGCGGCGATCTCCACTGACTTCGAGATAGTCGCGTAAGTGTGCTACCAGGGCTGCATCGGAGCCATCGAAGAGACGCGTGTACGACATGAAAGGCTGGCGGGGGTCAAAAGTTCCGACCTGAGTGGGAGGACAGTAATCTTCAACTTGCTTCGCAACCGAAGTATTATTTTGTGGCGGGACAAAAGAATTAGCGTGAGCTGGTTTCGGAGCAGTCAGAGTCTGCTGTTCTGCCCCGGCTTTTGGCCCTGCCCCGACTTTAGTTTGTGAATCGGTTGGCAAGGGAGCGTGCAATGGTGCGGTAAGGGTTTGGGTGCCCTGGTTGGCTTGTGCTGCCGCCTGGATGATACCGGACTGGTTCTGTGTGTAAGGCCAGGAATCAAGTGTCTCTGTGGATTGACCGCGAAACACCGTATTCTCAGTGACAGGCGGCTCAGTGATCTCGACGGGGCAGCCTTCAGGACAATCTGTCATGCCGGCTTTGCGGAATGCTTTTTCAGTTTTCCGGGTCTCTTTTTTCTCAATATGAGCAGCGTGCCGGACCTCTTTATTCAAGTGATGCTCTTCGTGTCTCATTTCTCGGGCGGCGACTCGATCCGTTTTGAACAGTTTGTTCAACATCGATTTTTCGGCGTGTCGCTCTTCTACCATCAACGGCATTCCCGGGATGAATTCCTGCGAATGCGGAGAATACCAGGAAACCTGCATGCCAATACGGGGCGGATAATAGGGTGAGTAATCGGTAATTGCACCGATCACAACGGCATCGACATTCAGAATTTGTGCCAGTTTCAGCACATCATCCGGGTTGTTCATCTGCAGCTGATTTTCCACCATGGCGACCTCAGCCACACCCACTGGCAGGACCTGAAATCCCGGTACTTTCTGGAGTTCTGAGAAATAAGCGAGGGCAAAGCGGCGACCGTCGACATCGGGTTCCTGGCTCAGATTGAAAAAGGGAATCACAGCCACGGTCTTGAGTCTCGGATTGGGATTGGTGACAGAGGTATGCATAATTACACACCCGGACAGGCTGCCAAAGCAGATCAGCATTAATAATATGCGAGTCAGCACCAGAGAATTCCCATGAGATGAAATCAGTATGGATCGATATCAACGTTATCGGCATAACCGTCAGGGTAACTTCAATAAGAAATGTCTCGGCAGACCCCCTATTTTCTCTTTTGCAGCAAATTCTCTGTTTTCAGGTAGTTTGAACCTGTGAGATTCTCGAGAGGGGGCATTTTCAGAACCTGGAGCGACTGATAAAATGCGGTGAGTCACTGATTTGCCCCCTGTTAAACCAATGAATGAATCGATGAAACCAGTCTGTCCGCCGAAACCCGATGTTCGCCCACCCATTCGTTACGGCGCGCTGCAACTGGAATCACGCTATCTGCTCTCCCCTTTAGCCGGGTATACGAATTTACCGTTTCGTCGAATCGTACGTGAACTGGGAGGTGTCGGCCTGGCGACGACTGACCTCGTCAATGCGCGGGGGCTGCTGGAAGGGAGCGAGAAGACACTCCAGCTCACCCAGACCTGCCCGGAAGATTCCCCCTTTGCCGTTCAGATTTTCGGTAGTGAACCACAGCAGATGAAAGAGGCGGCACAGTTACTGGAGTCGCGCGGCGTCCATTCAATTGATATCAACATGGGTTGCCCGGTGAATCGGATTGTCAAAGGTGGTGCCGGCGCCAGTATGATGTGTCGGCCCAGTGATACGGTTTCGCTGGTGCAAACAGTGGTTGAAGCGGTCCGGATTCCTGTCTCCGTGAAGATGCGACTGGGCTGGGATGACAGTGAGCTGTCTGCTCCCTTCTTCTCGCGGGAATTTGAAAAAGTGGGGGTGGTCGCGGTTGCCATACATGGACGCACACGGGAACAGGGATTTCGAGGCGTCGTGAATCACGATGGTATCCGGCGTGTGGTAGAAGCCGTCGAGTCGATCCCGGTGATCGGTAACGGCGACGTGACGAACGTGGCAGAAGCGGATTTCATGTTGAAATCGACCGGATGCGCGGGAGTTTCGATCGGCCGGGGCGCGCTGGCGAATCCCTGGATTTTTCGGCAGCTGGTCCAGTGGGAACAGTCCGGCGCTTATGGTCCGCCGGGAAATTTTGATGATCGCCTGGAACTGCTGTTACGTCAGTTTCGCTATCTGCTGGAAATGACAACCGAGAGGCGGGCGATTTCCATGTTCCGGAAAATGGGGCACTGGTATCTGAAGTCGATGCGCGTGAAACCCGCGTTGCGGCACGAATTTCAACTGGCCTCAAATCTGGATGACTTTGGCCAGGCCGTGCGACAAATCGCAGCCGAGGGACCTGCCGTCGGTTCCCGCAGTGGAGTTCTGCCAGATATGCATATTCCCGTACCCGGCGGACCGGTGGAACGCTGGTGAGCCGGGAACCGGCCTGTGTCAGTTATCGGTGTCGAACTCTTCCACCAGTGAGGAATCCAGTTCAATGCGAAGCTTATTGATCCTGCGTTCGTCGGATTCCAGGACTTCGATTCTGAGCTGCTGCCAGATCAGCGTTTCACCAGGTTGAGGTACTTTTCCGATCTGGGTGATCACAAATCCGCCGATGGTGTCGAAGTCCTTGCCTTCGGGCAGATCGTAGTGGTATTGTTCATTCAGATCATCAATGTGAACCCGGGCATCGACTTCGAGCGTGTTCTCCCCGGTTTCAAAAATCATCTGCTCTTCTTCTTCATCGAATTCATCGACGATGTCCCCGACGATTTCTTCCAGGACGTCTTCCATCGTGACCAGTCCGGCGACGCCACCATATTCATCGATGACAATTGCCATGTGGACATGCTCTTTCTGCATGGTCTCCAGCAGGGAGTCGATACCCGTCGTTTCGGGAATGTAAAAAGGAGAGAACATCAGTTTCTGGATGGTTAACTCTTCGGGAGAATCCGAGTTCTGATTCTCTTTTGAGAAATGTTTGAGCAGTTCCCGGGCATAAAGAATTCCCACAATATCATCTGTCGATTCTCCAATCACGGGGATACGGGAATGTCCGACGTCAATGAACTTCAGCAGGGCTTCGTCCAGCGTGGCATTCACGGAGATGTATTCCATATCCATCCGCTGGGTCATGATGGCTCCGACATCTTCATCCTGCAGTTCCATCACGCGCTGGATCATCTTTCCTGCTTCCGATTCCAGGATGCCTCCCCGGGCGCCTTCTTCCACGACCGAGAGAATTTCTTCGCTGATGTTGGTTTCCCGACCGTTTTTGTTTTCTTCCTTGCCTGCCAGTCGATGAGAGAATCCGTCAATTTTCCAGCAGAGCCAGGTTACCGGGCTCAGGAAGACCGGCAGGAACTTGATTACAGGCCAGGAGATCTGCAGGAAACGCTCGCCGGCAATCCGGGAGATCGTCCAGGGAATTGCCAGTAACAGCAGGATGCCGGAGAGGATGATCAACAGGATCTGAAGGACAAACTGGATGGTGACCGCGGGGGTACTGAAGTCCTGCGGTACGACGATGTATTGATGGGTGAAAATGATTGAGATCAGGATCACGCCCGCCAGCCAGGCAATGTCGGCGGCCAGCAGCACGGTGGGGTGGGAGCGTAGGATTTCGCTGAATCGATCCGGGACTTCAGCTTCGTTACAGAGTGTTTCCAGGCGACTTCGTGAGAAATCGCGCAACGAAAAACCCGACAGGGCTGATAAGAGAGTCAGGAATAACAGAACAGAAAAAATCAGCGGAATCATATGTCTTGTAAACGTTCGGATAAAAAGTTTCGAAACAGATTCTGGTCCCCGGACAGAATCGCGTCAATATGATACTGGTAATTGATGGGGGAGGCATTCGCAGTCATTAATACTTACTCTTCCCGCCTGGGGATTGTGATCTGCCAGTGATCGAAGATCTGTTGTTCACGTTGTCGCATGATACGCAGCTCTTCTTCCGTGAGATCATCATAACCACATAAATGCAGCAAGCCATGGATCACGTACAGCAGGAGTTCCTGTTCCGCGGACCAGTTGTATTCTGCGGACATCGCCACTGCCATTTCCGCGGAGACGATGACTTCACCTTCAATCTGCTTGCCGGCTCCCCGAAATTCCGTTTTAGCGGAATCCAGTGCGGTATCGCAGTCGAGCAGGAAGCTCAGGACGTCGGTGTCGTAATCGTGCGCCAGGTATTGCTGATTCAACTGGCGGATCGTGGAGTTATCGACGATGGCCAGACTGATCTCAGCCCGGGTGACCTGTTCGGACTGCAACAGAAAGCTGATGGCAGTTTCCAGCTGTGATTGATCAATCGCAAGCTGCGTTTGTGAGTTCTGGATCTCGATCTGGAACTGGTCTATTGTATTCATTCCATTTTCAATCGGGGATTAAGCGGAGCGCTCTTCCGGATATTTGATACGTCCGTGGTAAATGCCGATCAGGGATTTTACCAGTGACTCTTCCACTATATTGATCTCACTCAACGTGAGCGAACATTCATTAAACTGCCCGTCGAGCAGTCGTTTCATGACAAGTGAATGTACCAGAGACTTGATACGTTTCGGAGTCGGATCACTCAGAGTGCGGCTGGCACTTTCGACCGCGTCGGAGAGCATCATCACCCCAGCTTCCCTGGTTTGGGGCCGGGGGCCCGGGTAGCGGAACGAGGATTCTTCGGCGTCGGTTTTGTGGTCGGGGCTGAGGTCCGCCTGCTTTTCGGCTTCCCGAAAGAAATATTCTACCAGTGTTGTCCCATGATGCTGTTCAATAAAGTCGATGATGGGCTGAGGCAGATTGTGCTGACGGGCGAGATCGACGCCATCTTTCACATGGCCGATGATAATGAGTGTGCTCATTGCCGGGGCGAGGTTATCATGCAGACTTTCACTGCCCTGCGCCATATTTTCAATAAAGTACTGAGGTTTCAGCATTTTTCCGATGTCATGATAGTAGGCGGCAACGCGCACCAGCAGTCCGTTGGCACCAATTTTATCAGCGGCTGCCTCACCGATCGTAGCGACGGAAATCGAATGGTTATAAGTTCCCGGGGCACGACGCACCAGTTCCTGCAGCAGCGGGTGTGAGACATTGCTCATTTCCAGAAGGCTGATGTCGGTAACCACACCAAACAGCGATTCCACGAAAGGCAGACTGCCCGCGACCAGATAGCCTGCGGCCAGGCACCACCCTGCCCCCTGTAGACTTTCCCAGACCACCTGCTGGTCAAAGAAGCCGTTCGAAAGTACCTGATTGTTGATCAGGTTGATGCCCCAGTAGACCAGGAAGTACGTCAGTCCCATTCCGAAACCGAGTTTGATCAGGGTGGAACGGGAAGAGACATTCGCGAGCGAAGTCACCGCAACGGCAGAGACACTCATCAGCACAACGAAGTTTCCCAGCGGGGCTCCGGTCGAGAGGCAGAGGACCAGGGACAACGACAATGCGGTCAGGATGGCCATCATCTGGTCGTAGACGATGGCAAACACCATGACCGTCACAACCAGCGGCAGCACTTCTGCGCGCCAGGGATCGTAAGAAAGCAGACGGGCCAGGAAAATGGTCAGAATGATCACGCTGAGATAAATACTTAAGCGACTGACCGTTCGAGCGACTGCTTTTTTATTGCGCAGCAGGTGATAGCCATTTAATACCGCGAGCACGACCAGCATGAGAAAAATGATGGTCACGCGAATCGCCCGCTCATAAGAGGGCACCGCTTTTTCTTTGGCCTCGTATTCCGCACGCAGTAAAGCCAGCTGGTTATCGTCGATTAACTGGCCAGGCTCCACCAGAATGGTGCCACGCTGAAAGGTGTCAAAGATTTCTTCCACCTGATTTCGGGCCTGGTTGCGTTCCTTGATTGTTCTTTCAGAATTGTAAACCAGCGTGGTGGGAGCCTGAAAGTGAATCCAGTGAGACAGCACAGCCGACAGGGGAGCCAGTCTCGGGAAGTTTTTCCACTCTCGGCCAATGACGCCGTTTTCTGAGAGCTGGTTGGGCAGACGAATATCAAACGTGGTGACTTCAAGCTGCTTACCAGTGCCCTCATTGATAATGGTAATGTTATCGTCGGCCCTGATCTGGTTTTGGGTCAGATCATTTTCGTTCACAATTCCGTAGGTTGCCAGCGGCGAGATCAGTTTTTTGAAGTCGGCGACCAGTTCTTCAATTTTTTTGGTATCATTGGAATCAGGGCTGCTGACCAGCGATTTCAGTTCGGCAAAGGTCTGCTCTGGTTCTTCCGGGAGCTGGCCTATAAACTGTTCCAGACGGCGGGAAGAGGTCAGTCCCAGTTCTGCCCGGGAATCGGGATCCAACTCGTCCAGGGATCTGGCATTGGCAATCGCGATCAGGTCATCCCTCAGCAACCCTGGCAGCTTCTTCTCGATCAGTTCTGGTTGTTGCTTGAAATAATAGGGGACTTGCGATTCCTGCTGCGTACGTTCCCGGTCTGTTTCGATGGGATTGGAGACTTTAAATGAGGAACTCGCCACGATCCCATGCTCGGAAAACATGCCTAGGCGATAGGGGAACGGCGCTCTCCAGCTTTCCACGGCCACCATCAGAATCAGGATGGTCAACAGGCAGACACTCAAGCGTGAAGCGGTCCCCCGGTTACTCAGTAATTCGCGCAATCTTGAACTCAATTTGGAAGAATCGCGCAAACTGGCAGCAAGTGCAGTTCGGGATTTCTTTGAGCCAAAAAAAGCCATGAATTTAACCTGAGATGATCTGAGTGAAAAACGAGAGAATGCGGATGAGATTTAGACTGTGTCCAGTTTTACTGTCACGTCTCCAGGAATATTGGGACCGAGTTTAACAGATTGAGAGACGATATGGTTAAATGTGATGCATGCTAATGTACGAGAGTGTCTTCGTTCTGGTAAGCCTTGACGATTTCTCCAACCAGTCTGTGTCTCACAATGTCTTCGTTTTTTAACTGAGTAACTCCCACACCTTTAATGTTTCGCAGGCGGTTGATGGCGTCAGTCATGCCGCAGGAAACGTCTGGAGGTAAGTCAATCTGCGAAATATCTCCGGTGACCACAATCTTTGAGCCCATGCCCATCCGGGTCAGGAACATTTTCATCTGGGTGACCGTCGAGTTCTGTGCTTCATCCATGATAATAAATGTATTGTCCAGGGTCCGTCCGCGCATGAACGCCAGGGGGACGACCTCGACGATGTCATTTTCCATGTACCGCGTCACCTGGTCATAGTCGAGCAGGCTGCCGAGCGCGTCCAGCAGAGGACGTAAAAACGGGTTCACCTTTGCCAGCATGTCTCCGGGCAGAAAGCCCAGTTTTTCACCCGCTTCGACGGCAGGACGCACAAGCACGATCTTACGAACCTGTTCGGTCCGCAGGGCATTGATTGCCATGGCGACCGCCAGAAAGGTTTTACCACAGCCGGCGGGACCTGTACAAAACACGAGATCGTGTTCGGCAATGGTCTTGATGTAGTCGGACTGGCCTGGTGTCCTGGGGTGTACCTTTTTGGTTTTCTCGAAGAGGTCAATCGAGGAAGGCGTGGCGATGGGGACCTGCTTGGACTGTTTTCCGGTGGAATTGCCGTTGGAGAGCGCGGTTTGCACCTGCTCGCTTTTCAGCTGCTTCGTGCTTTCCACGATCGCTCTTAATTCAGAGAAAATGCGGAGTGACTTCTGGATCTGGGAATCATCGCCGATAATTCGCAGTTCATCACCTCGATGGACCACGTCCACGCCCAGAGCATCCTGAATGAGTCGTATATGACAGTCGTGCGTCCCCAGTAATATGGGAATCTGATCGGGATCAGAAAAGGAAAGAGTGGCTTCTGACATCAGAATTTCTACGTGCGCCTCCTGAGACCTAAGGAATACATTTCAGAGCTTGAAAATAATGACAGGAAAAATGGTATTTCGCTACACTGAAATCAATGAAAAATCCAATAAAACCAAGACCCGGACCAGCAGGCAGAACCAGCCTGCTTTCGCTGAGATATAAAGTCTACTCCAGCAATCCGCTCAGAGAAAGGAGAGAGTTGGTTCTAAAGCGATGGATTTTCGTAAATAAAGAAAAATAAAAGAGTTGTGTGATATGGAATTTCTGAGGATCCGGCCGTTTTTTTCCTGAAATGCATTGCCCCTGAGAAAGGGGAGTCTGAATTGCAAGTGGTTTTTCGAGCAGGTTACCCAAATTAAATAACCGGTAATGTTTTGCGTTCTGAGAGGCGCGCGGATGTCAAGATCTATGGTTTGGGTAATGCGCCTGAGGGACCCTGATCAGATACTGTCGATTGTATTGGTAATACTCAAGAAGAGACCATAACCTGTTCGATGAATTGTTCATACAGAACGCGATCGATCATGATGAGAGATGCGCTGCACGTTCTGTCCCTCCGTTCAGAATTAAAACATCCAGTCTCCCGCGGGAGCTGATGCCATTATACGCGAAAAGGTTATTGGAAATGTACGAAACAAACTTTGGGTTCACGGATCGACCCTTCACCGTTTCACCTTCACCCGCCTGTTTTTTCGAGGCAGCAGAACATCGGCACGTTCTCGAAGAATTACAGGTGACAATTTCAAGTCTGAATGGGATTACGATTTTGACCGGAGACGCCGGTACGGGAAAGACGGCAGTCTGTCGACAGCTGATTGCACGCCTGGAAGACCAGTTTCAGGTTCAGTTTGTAGAACACTGTAATTTTCCTACGGTCCGGGCGCTGCTGCAGACCCTGCTCTATCATCTGACCGACTGTTATGAAAAAGTCAGCGAGCAGGAATTAAGGCTGGCTTTGACAGCGGAAGTCCGTTCCTCATTTTTAAATCACGGACAGCCGCTGCTGGTGCTCGTCGATGAAGCACATCTGTTGAGCGTACCGTTTCTGGAAGAGTTGCGGGTCCTGTCCGATATTGCCTTTGACGGCAAGCCGGCACTGCAGTTATTGCTCTGCGGTCAGACCTCGCTGGAAGAAACGCTGATTCAACCGAGCCTGTCTTCTCTCAATCAGCGGATCGGCTGCCAGGTTTACCTGGACCGGATGACACGCCAGGAATCCGAGTCATACATTCAGTATCGCATTCAGCGGGTTTCCACCGAACAGCGATCCTGTTTCACAGAGGAAGCGGTCAAATTCATTACCCATGTCAGTGATGGTCTGCCACGATGCCTGAACCAGATCTGCGATCACAGTCTGATGCTGGCGTATTTACAGGATTCTCCTGTTGTCAATGAACCCATTGCCCGGGAAGCCTTCACCGATCTGCAGCAGCTGCCGTTACACTGGAACGATCCACTGCCCGCTTCCAGTCCCCTCGATGAGTTACGTAAAGGCAAGTCCGACACCCATGCGGATCAGCTGGCCGAAGACTCTTCCCTGGTGGAATATGAAACCGAATATGAGATTGATTCCGTGCTGGAAGATCAGCTGAATCAACTGGTGGGCACTCCGGAAGAGGATGCAGAGTCCGTTTCCGAAGACTCCAGCTGGGATTCGACTGATTTATTCTCCCTCGGCGAGGGAATCGAAGCGATCGAAATCGGCAGCGATTCCGACGTGAAACCGGAGCCGGAAGTGGTGAATGCAGCACAAAATCAGCAGGAAGTACCCGTTCCTCAGCAAAAACAGCCTGCAGAACCCGAGCAGACCAGAGCGGCAGTACTCCCGGTGAAAAGCCGTGAAACAGTCACATCACCGGAACTGAATGTCGGCTTCACTGAGATCATCGATCGTTATGCCGCCATCGATGCCGGGATTGACCCTGCTACCCTGCCCTCTGAAACTCGAAAAGAGATCAGGCACTCCCTGACCCTGCGACCGCCTCAGTTCCAGTCCGTGTCAACACCGCAGACTGTCAGCCGCGAAGAAACCAGAATCACAGCAGAACCGGCCGTTTCGGAATCACCGGATATTGCAGAATGTGTTGATCTGGATGCAGCGGAACTCCCTGATGTGCCAGCGATTGATTTCGAAAATGCAGAACTGAAGCACCTGAGTTCGGACGTGCTGGAAGAACTCTCACGGGAAATCTCCGGCGGAGATGGTTCGTTTGAAGATCTGCTGGCAGCTCAGGTCTACGAGGTGTGTGCCGAGACCCGCAAAGGACTGTTCGATGCCCTGAATGATATTCGTAGTTATTCAGAAACGACATCAGTCGAAGTGTCTGAAGAAGAGCTTGAGATTTATGATGTCGTTCAGCCTGAGTATGAAGAGCCGGAACGTTCTGGATATGAGATCCCGGTTTTCTCCCGTGAGCAGTTCGATCTGCCTTCCGGAAACTCCGTTCGCATCGATTCCCAGACCAATACCCGCAGTCGGCAGTCTGCAACCGCGCATCTGAAAGGGCCGGCATTGGGACGATATAAGAATCTGTTCACCCGCCTGCGACGTAAACAGGAGTTGAGTTGATGCACGCAAACGGGGTTTACCGCCTGTTGCAGGATCTGCCACCCGGAATGTGATAACAGTTGCCGGTTCACCAGTTGATATAACTGCTACAGGCCCATCAACTGGTGAGTCTGTTTCGACCGTTCGCCATATTTTCTGCATGATCGACTCAAGTGTGATCCTGTTAAGGTGATCTTTCTGCGCTGAGCCCATCTTGAGAAAATCTGTTTTTCCTGGAAAGAATTTCGCCCGATACGCTAATTACACAGCGTAACTTTCGAGGCGAGGTTCAAATGCATCAAGACAAAAAAGTAGGTTTAGCACTGGCGTTGCTGGTGATCGGTTTTATAGCGGCATTCTGTCTGAGGCAGGATCGCAATACCACGGTTCAAATCCCCGAGCTGGACGATCCGCATTACCTCAACGAGCAGATCGCCGATAAGGATCGCACTCCCTATCTGGATACGCAGTCGAAAGAAGCAATTGAAACACAGCTGGGAAGTGAGCAGACCTTTACCGGATTGACTGACAAATCAGTGCCCGCGGGAAGTTCAAAGGTTGCCGTTCCGAATATATCGCATACAAGCCCTGTCGGTCAGAACGGCAAAGCTTCCAAAGCGGAACGCTGGGGGCCCATTCCTGATTTCCTGAAGGAAGTCGATCTGCCTCAAGAACAGTTTTCCAGTCCGGAACCAGCCGATTCGGTTTTCGAACCCAATCCTCCTCAGCCGGAAGCAAAACCGATCTCGCAAAACAGCGGGCCAAAGCCGATTACCGGTATTGAGAATATCAAGCCGGAACATAATAACGCGTGGGAAGTCAATCCGTCACAACAGAGACAGGAGCCAGCCCGTCCTGCCCAGCCTCCAGCTCCCCAGATCCGGATACATACGGTCAAGGCAGGAGAAACGCTCTCCGAAATTTCGATTCGCTACCTGGGGACCAGTCACAAATACCGCGAAATTTTCAATCTGAACCGCGATCAGCTCCGCAGCCCGAATGACATTCGGGAAGGTATGAAACTGAGGATTCCCGTTCCCCGCGCTCCGCAAGCTGCGCCTCAGTCTGCCAATCGTCAGACGAATGTGGAATCTCCGGTCATGACCGGGAAACGCACCATGGGACAGATGGTTTCCCAGCCGACTTTGAAATCAGATCCCCCTTCCTCGACCGTTCAGTTTGAAGGGCTAATTGAGTCACTTTCGGATGCTCCTTCGCAGAAATCAATGGGTCAACTGGATCAGAAACAGATGATGCAGGAGCTGAAAGAATCGATTCCCAATGAGAAGCTTCCTGCAGGAGTCAAAGGGATTCCGGAAAACTATCGAAAATTCATTCCCGTACCCCGTTCTCCCTTTACACATAATAATAGTTCGCAAACCACGCAAGCCAACGGACCAGGGCGATCACTGTCGCAGGTTCAACCGGAGAATGTTGAGCAGATTGTTGATGATCTGTTCGGCGAGAAGACCGAGTCAACCAGCCCGACGACCAAGCCGAAAACCTATACGATTCAACAGGGAGATACACTGGAATCCATCGCAGTACGGATTTATGGAAAACGCTCTGCTGCATTCGAGATTTATCAGCACAACCGGGATCTACTCAAAAATGCCAACTACATCCGTCCGGGTATGAAACTGAATCTGCCCTGATCTGACTGGCCTCAGTCTAATGTGCTGCAGACAGTCCCTTGAGAGGTAACGACAGTCCGTCAAATGCCAGCTCGACATGATCGGGTAAGTTCGCGTTGGTCTCTTCGTGTTCCAGCGAGTGAGAGATATGGGTGAA
>NZ_CAXAVM010000104.1:0-23746 GCF_963972345.1 uncultured Gimesia sp.
ATCCGTCGTAAGTGCCTTCGGCAGTCGCTTCCCACTTGCGGTTACGGCTGTTTCGTCCTTCCGTACTCACAATTTTCCCGGACTTGATGAACATGTCCGAGATCTCTGTTGCCTGAGAAAGTAAACCGCCGGGGTTGAATCTCAAGTCCAGAATGAGGGCTTTCATTCCCTGTTTCTTCAGGTCCTCGATCGCAGCCTGTAACTCTTCTGCACTGTGACGGCTAAAGTGTGTGAGCCGGATATACCCGATCTTTTCTTTCTTATCGAGCATGTAATCCCAGGAATCATCAGATTTATAAGTGTCACCCAGAACTGTGGCGACATGGATTAACTCGCGCGTGACTGTTAAGGGGATCGCTTCTTCAGAACCCTTGTGAATGACTGATATGCTGACTGATTCTCCCGCCCGGCCCTTCAGGGTTTTAATTGCCTCGGGAAGCGTAAACCCTTTGGTTGATTTTCCCTCGATCGTGTCAATCACATCACCGGCACGAATACCAGCTTTGTAGGCGGGAGTCCCTGGCAGGGGGGTCATGACAGTCAGTCGTCTGCCATTGTTTTCGTCGATGTGAACCTGAATGCCGATGCCGCCGAATTCCTGCTCGACGACCTGGTTAAACCGGGACAGATCCTTGGGGCTGATATAATTTGAGTACTGGTCCAGTTCCTCTACCATGCCCCGGATTGCTGCTTCAACCAGAATACGACGGTCGATATCTTTCACATAGTTTCGTTCGATTTGCTCGTAGGTGTCTGCGAACAGTTTCATCATCTGGTAATAGTCGTCATCCTTCTCTTTCTCACTGCTTTTTTCATCCGCAAAACTGAATTGCGGAACGATCGAGAAGAGGATCAGGCTGAGGAGAGAGAACGAACTGATCAAGCGGAATTTTTGCATGGACGATTCCTTATGAGATATACAGAACACAATTCAAGCCCGAAGAACTGCATGTTCGCCAGGGCCTGAAAATGTTTTGTCTGGTGTCGAAACTCGTGAGAGCTTCCTTTTCATTTCTATAAGTGTAGGCGATCTGTAAAGCACTGGCAAGATTTGCTGTCAAAACTGAGGGTTTAAAACCGGTTTCTCCTGGAATTCATTCTGAAATTGAATTCTCCTGCCCGGCCGGATACATTGCACAGGGGCTGTTATTGAATCTCAGGATTCAGGACACCCAGGTCAAAATAAGGCCTGCCCAAACAGGGCGATTGATATTACTTCTTAAGACCGGGTAAGGCCATCCATGCAGCCTGAAGTTCAAATTTTAACAGGTATAGCCGGTTCCGGCAAAACGGATCGCCTGCTGAAAGAGTATCGCCGGGCGCTTCAGGAAGGTCTGAAAAGGCATATCCCCGGTAATACTCTCTGGATCTCTCCGACTGTGCGGTCCCGCAGACAGGTGCTGGACCAGCTCCTCTGTCCGGAAATGCCGGTTTGTTTTGCTCCTCATGTATATACTTTTGAAGCCTTTGCCGAGACAATTTTACAGTCACTCGATCAGCCTGTTCAGACCCTGCCTGAGATCTCCAAACGTTATCTGCTGAGGAGTATTGTGGATGATCTGATTGCCTCAGGCCAAATCCAGTATTTCAGTTCCATCGCGGGAACGTCCGGATTTCTGGATCTGATCTCGCATTTCATCTCCGAATTGAAACGGGAAGAAATCTGGCCGGAACAGTTTTCCGAGGCATGTGCCCGTTTGAAAACCGATTCCCGCCAGAAGGATCAGGAACTGGGGTTCATCTATGACCGCTATCAAGTCGCGCTACACGAGATGCGGCGTTATGATTCTGAGGGACGTTTCTGGTCTGCCCGGACTGCGCTGCAGGAAGGGATGTGGGGCCCTTTCGGGCAGTTTGATCTGATCGTGCTGGATGGATTTGCTGATTTCACCCATACCCAATACGAGATCCTGGAACTGCTGGCTGCCAGAACCAGCAGGCTGCTGATTTCACTTCCACTGGAAAATGAGTCACGCAGGCAGGATCTGTTTGCAAAATCAATGGTCGCCCGGCAGGTTCTTGAAAGCAGATTGCCGGGAACGATCCGTTGTATCGCCTGCGAACGCGATGAACGAGCCGATTCGCGGACTCAAATTTGCGAGGCATTATTTGCTAATCCTCGCGAGATCAAACCATCAGAGGCAGGGGATCAGATTCAGGTACTGGCGGTCGCCGGTCAGAGGAATGAAATGGAAGTCCTCGCGGTCGAAGTAAAACAGTTGCTGCTCAAAGGGGTTCCGCCTGAAGAAATTGCGCTGGTATTTCGTTCGACACGGGAGTATGGCGACCTGATTCATGAAACCTTATCTGC
Organism: uncultured Gimesia sp.; assembly: GCF_963972345.1. NCBI lineage: Bacteria > Pseudomonadati > Planctomycetota > Planctomycetia > Planctomycetales > Planctomycetaceae > Gimesia > uncultured Gimesia sp. Next base: position 2,312 of record NZ_CAXAVM010000104.1, read on the forward strand.
AGCCGGGATTCCTTACTTCCTGGGGCAGGAACAGGAGTTTTCCCGGTTCTCCGTGGTCAGGGCTATTTTTGCGTTCCTGCAGATAGAGCTCGATAACTGGTCGTTCGACAGTCTGATGTCCATTCTGGATTCGAATTATTTTTCTCCTGACTGGCCGGAATATCAGTCAGGAGCAGCGGTGCGTTGTCTTTCCCGGATCTTACGACAACTGAAGATCGACTCCGGTAAGAACGATATTTTAAACGCCCTGGAGAAGGAATGCAGCAAAGCCAGCGAGCTTTGTATCCGTTATCCCGATCAACCGAAACGAAAATTAGTACTGCGGGAAGTGGAATCTGCATTTCAACTCGCCAAGCGACTTTCCAGTGAAACGCAGAGGTTGAGAGGCAAAGAACTGTTTGTGACCTGGATTGAAATTCTGATTTCACTCGCGAATGAATTTGGGTTACCCAAAGTCTGGTCCCAGGGAGAAGACAGTGCCAGTACGCTCGATCAACGTGATCAACTGGTCTGGGATCGATTTCAGAAACTCCTGTTTCATGCCGTTTCTGAGGTCGATCAGATTGAACAGTTTCATCAGCGGGAAGCCGTTCCCCAGGATTTACTGACGTTTCGGAGTTTGTTGCTGGATTTGCTGGAACAGCAGACACTCACCTTACAAACGGAAGAAGCAGGGCGGATTCAGGTTCTGGATGCGTCGCAGTTGAGAAATCTGAGTGTTCCCTGGCTGCTGGTGGGGGGGCTCAGTGAAGCCAGTTTTCCCCGCAGCCATCGCGAGGATTGTCTTTACAGTGAAAAAGACCGGGGGGACTTGAATGAACATGGGCTGTCTCTGAAGCGCCATGCAAATCAGCAGCAGGAAGAAATGCTGTTGTTCTATGAAGTGATGACGCGATTCTCGAAGCGACTCATTCTCAGCTATCCCGCCATCAGCTCAACAGGACAGCCATTATTTCCCAGTCCCTACCTGTCCGCATTAATCGATCTGTTTGAGCCGGGGACACTTTCGGTTCGGCAGGTGGGGGAGTTGAATCCACTGCCTCGTCGTGAGCAGGCGATGTCATCACGCGATCTGCGGATTCTGGCGATTGACGAATTGAAACGGAATCAGCCCGGGCTGTTTCTGAAAATTCTGGAAGAACCGGAACTGCAATCGACGGCCCGAAATATTCTGGGAGCTGCGGAAATGGCAGTGGCCCGATTTGAGCAGGAAGGCTTTACCGAATTTGAAGGAGTCATGGTTTCCGCAGCTTCCCGACAGGCGATCCGTGAGCGGTTTCCGCAGGACTATGAATTCAGTACCACTCAACTGGAGCTGTATCTGGCCTGTCCCTTTCAGTTTTTTGCACAGAATGTGTTGGGGATTGAGGTGCCGGAACCTCCGGAATTAAGAACGAATTTCCTGCAGCGGGGGATTCACGTTCACAGTATTCTGACCCGCTTGTATGAACGACTCAGTGTCGAAGGACCCGGCGCCCAGCTGTATGCCGCTGACCAGATTGAGCCCCTGTTTCTTGAATTGCTGGAAAAGCGCGTCTCGGATTCTGATGCCGAATCCAAACTGCAGCAGGTATTACAGCTGATTGAGAAACAGATTCTGAAAGACTGGGGAAGCCTGTTTGCCGAACAGTCAGAAACTTATGGTCAACTGTTTGAGGAACTATGGGATCGTGTTCCCGAGATAGTGGGCCGAGAGGTTCCGTTTGGTAAAGTGCCCGGGGAACCCGATCCATCACAAAGGCAGTATCAACATCTGACTCTGGGGAGCGGTTCGCGTGAGACTCGCATTCGGGGGCAGATTGACCGGATTGACGTAGGATCGGTCAATGGCCAGAAGTATTTCAATATCATTGACTATAAAACCGGGCGCAGTGTTCCTTCTTCTACGGAAATACGATCCGGTAAGAAGCTGCAACTGGCCTTATACCTGATTGCGGCGCGGCGACTGCAAATGATTGACACTGACGCGGAACCCTTTCATCTGGGGTACTGGAAGATTCAGGAATCCGGTTTTGTGATGCCTTTGCAATCTGCCCGAAAGAAAATAGTGGAACCGATCTCAGCTGAAGATCTGGAAATTCTGGAAGTGACACTGGAAGGTCTGGTTCCGCATCTGGCCGCTTTAATTCGCAGTGGATTCTTTCCCGTGCAGGTGGATGAAAAAATTGCACACCTCGACCAGGCTTTTCAATCGGTCTGTCGTGCTTCCCAGGTGGAGAGCTATCGAGACAGCCTGGGCAAGCAGATCGATCTGCTGCAGTTTACCGATTCTGAACCGGATTCCAACACCGAACATTCACCAGCCCCCTGACGAGAGCACATGTCGAAGCAACCTACTTATACCGATCAGCAGGCCGCGGCCATCAATACGCGTGATGCTTCCATTGCGCTGTCTGCCGGGGCCGGTTGTGGCAAGACGTTTGTACTCACACAGCGGTTTTTAAAACTGATTGAGCTAGGAGCACCCCCCGATCGGCTCAGCCATATTGTTGCAATCACCTTTACAGAGCGGGCCGCCCGGGAGATGCGGGACCGGATTCGGGAAACCTGCCTGGATCAGTTGAAGAACTGTCCGCCGGAAGAAGTGAATCACTGGCAGGCTGTCATTCGAGGTCTGGATTCGGCACGCATCAGCACAATTCACTCTTTTTGTACCTCCATTCTGCGGAGCCATGCAGTCAGTGCCCGGCTCGATCCTCATTTTGGACTGCTGGAGCAGGGGACCAGTGACACTTTTTTACGAAAAGTCGTTCATGAAGCCGTCCATGATCTGTTGAAACAGGAAAATGCGGACTGCATTCAATTAGTCTACCGCTTTGGTCTGGAACGAACCTACGAGCTGTTGATTGCCCTGGTCCCTCAGCAGTTTCGCATTGAGTTTGAAGAGTTTCGCGAACTGGCTCCAGAACAGCTGGCAGGACGCATGCGCGATTACTGGGAGCAGGTTTATATCCCCCTGCAACTCGCAGAGATCGCTCATGCGGATGCGACGCAGCATCTATTAAGATTGATGAACTCAAATCAGCCCACCAATCCCAAAATGCGCGAGCGGTTTCAGGTACTCAAGGCTCGCCTTCCCGAGTTATTAAACGGCGCGCCCCGGTTACGAGAAGAATTGCTGGGGACCTTGATGAATCATGCGAAAGTGCAGGGGGCCGGGACCAAAAAAGACTGGGATGACGTCAACGTTTATGAACAGATCCGCGATGGATTCAAAGATTTGCGAGATGCTTTGAAACCGGTTTACGAGACGTTGTCACCCGATCCAGCCGGTTTTCTTTCCGCGGCGGAATTCAGTCTGGTCGTGTTAAGAGTGACCGAATATGCCGCGAAATGCTATCAGGAGAATAAAGCGGAAAAAGGACTGTTGGACTTTGATGACCTGCTGCTGCAGACACGGGACCTGTTTCGTCGCGATCCGCATGCCCGGCAAAGGGCTGCTGCGGGAATTCAATACCTGATGGTGGATGAGTTTCAGGATACCGATCCTGTGCAGAGCGAAATCGTTCGTGCGTTATGTGGGAAAGAACTGTTAACCGGGAAACTGTTTCTGGTAGGGGATGCCAAGCAGTCCATTTATCGATTCCGACGGGCCGACCCGGAAGTCTTTCACAAGCTGAGGCAGGAAATTCCTGAAAAGGGTCGGCTCCCGTTAAGCACGAATTTCCGCAGCCAGCCCGCGATTCTGAATTTTACGAACTGTCTGTTTGCTTCCGCTATGGAACTTTATTACGAAGCGCTGACGCCTTTCGATCAGCAACAACACTCACCCATCCCGGGAATCGAGTTCCTGTTTGCCTCTCCTGATGACCCGGACATCAAGTTGGCCGATGCGCTCCGCGACATCGAAGCAGACTGGATTGCGGCTCGCATTCGTCAGTTACTGGAAGATGAAACCCCCCGCATCTGGTCGAAAAACCCGCAGACCGGTGAGCGGGAATTGAGACGGGTTGAACCCGGTGATATCTGCATTCTGTTTCGTTCGCTGTCGAGTGTCAGCCTGTATGAAAAAGCGTTACAGCAACGTGATCTGGATTATTACCTGGTCGGTGGCCGTGCTTTTTACGCGCAGCAGGAAATTTATGATCTGAGTAACCTGTGTCAGTACCTCGACAGCAGCGATGATGAGTTAAGCCTGCTGGGACTGTTGCGTTCTCCGTTCTTCAGTCTGTCTGACGATACGATTTATGCCATCACCCGTCACGCGGAAAGTCTGACCGCAGCGATGCAGATCCCGCCGCCAGACGATGTGCGGCCCGAACAGAAACGCCAGGTGCTGTATGCCCAGACCGTGCTTCAGGAACTGCGCGCGAAAAAAGACCGGTTGTCACTGGTGGAATTATTGAACCTGGCTCTGGAACGAACCGGATATGATGCCGCCCTGCTCAATGAATTTCTGGGTGATCGCAAACTGGCTAACCTGCGAAAACTGATCGAGCTGGCCCGTAACTTTGAAGCGTCCGGCCTGTTTACCCTGAAGGACTTTGTTCAACGGATTCGGGATTCGATTCTGGAAGAGAGTAAAGAAGAGCTGGCGGCGACTCTACCTGAAACCAGCGATGTCATTCGACTGATGACGATCCATCAGTCCAAGGGACTGGAATTTCCTGTCGTCATTGTTGCCGACATGGATCGTAAATCACCTGGAGCTTCCAGAAATCCGTTCCTGCATCCACAATGGGGGGCGCTCCTGAACTTACCCGCTGTACGAGGAGTGACTCCGGAAAACTTCGCATTCAAAATGCATCGTGCGATCGAACAGACAGCCGACGAAGTCGAAACCGTCAGACTATTATACGTGGCCGTGACCCGCGCGGCTGATTATCTGATTCTCTCTGCCGGTTTACCCTATGATCGCAGAGTGCAATCTCCCTGGATGAAACTGCTGGCGCGCCACTTTGATCTTTCAACGGGACTCCCGACCCTGGATCCCTACCTGGGACGGTTCACCATGGGGAATATTCCCGCAGAGCAGATTCCGGAAATTCGCGTGCATCTGAATCAGCCTCAAACCGAAACGAAACCAGCAAAGAAAATCAAAGAATTAAAACCCAGCCAGTTCCGGTCTGTTCTCGAACAGGGAACTCCCGGTGACTACCCGGAGACATGTAAAATCTTTTTGCCTCAACAACTCAGGCGATCGCAATTCAGTGTGTCACAACTGGAAGTGACGGATGCCTTGTTGCGGGAACTGCCTGAACCACACTACCCCGTGCTGGCAGCGGCGGATTTGCTGAATGCTGATGAGGCAACCCAACTGGGGACATTGACACACGCTGCGATTGAGCGACTGGATCCATCGAAGCCTGAACAGTCGGATCGGATTGTGGAACTCGTTCTGTTCGATCAGCCTCAGCCAGTACGAGACAGACTGAAACCGCTGATTCAGCAACAGATCTCAGCCTGGTACGGATCAGAACTCTGCAGTGATCTGCAGGCGGCACGAGTACATTATCGGGAACTGGATTTTCTACTACGCATGCCTGCCGCGGCTGATCAGGAATCGACTGTGACGGTAACCGGAATGATAGATGCCGTTTATCAGACTGACGATCAGCGCTGGGTCGTCCTTGACTATAAAACGGGTGCCCGCCTCGCACAATTAACAGACCAAGCGTTGATCTCAGAGTATGAATTTCAGCTGGGAGTTTATACACTGGCGATCGAACAGCTCATTGGATGCCTGCCGGACACTGTCGGTCTGGCAGTGGTACATGATTCTGTTCGAATTGTGGAAATGAAGTTCGATGCAATGCAACTTGTTCAAATTTCAGACCGAATTACCCAGGCGATATCTCACATCAATCAATCTCTCGTGGCGACAGAAAGTTGTTAAGCGGTTCCATGTCCAGTGAGTCCCCCACCGAGCTCGATTGTTTTCAGCAGCTGTATCAACATTCTGAAATCTTTGAGATCATCCGCGAACACTCCGGTTCGGAATTTCATCTGCAGAAACAGTTGCGTAAAAATTACTCCGATGAGATGGTTCGAGCTGCTTTGACGCTCTCGGAATTACGCAAACGGGGTCGCTCCAAGTTTACCCGGGCGGACCAGATGTGGTTTGACCGAAAAAGTCTGGAGCAGGCAACACCTGAGCCTGTTTCACAGCATAAGGCGAACCGGTTTTCGGGCACGGTATATGATTTCTGCTGCGGAATGGGCGGGGATCTGATTGCACTGGCAGAGCATGCGACTGTGATGGGCGTTGAGATTTCACCGGTTCTCTGTCAGTTTGCTGCCTGGAACAGTGAAGTTTACGGGGTTTCCGGTTCAGTCAGTCTGCTGAATCAGCGACTGGAAGACATCCAGGATCGCCAGGGAAGGCTGCACATTGACCCGGATCGACGCCCTGATTCGGGAGGAAAAGTCATTCGGATCGAGGACTATCTGCCGGGACTGGAAACGCTCCAGGAATTGATTTCTCAATTTCAAGGGGGGGCCATTAAACTCAGTCCCGCCAGTAATTTCGCCGGTAAGTTTCCCGGCTCTGAAACCGAACTGATCAGCCTGAGCGGGGAGTGCAAGGAAGCGACGATCTGGTTTGGGGATCTGGCCGGAGAACACGAATTTCGAGCGACCGCCATTTCCAAAACCGGGCAGATCGACAGTATTGCCGGTCATCCGATGGATGCGTATGTTGAGCTTGCCGATCCGGGCAGCTATATCTACGATCCCGATCCGGCTGTGGTCCGCTCCGGGCTGCTGGACGTCGCAGCTGCACAAGCGGGATTGAGCCGCCTGGATCCGGAAGAGGAATACCTGACTTCGGCTGAAGTCGTAGAATCACCGTTCTTCAGGCGTTTTCGGATTCTGGAAGAACTGCCGAACAATGACCGGGAAATCCGGAAGTACTTTCGAAGCGCCAACTTTGGCCAGCTTGAAATTAAATGCCGGCGGATACCGGTTGGTATTGAAGCGCTCCGCCGTAAACTGTCGCTGAAAGGTGAGGGAGCCGGTGTACTGATCATCGCCCGTCTGCAAGGCAGATCACGTGCCCTGGTTTGCGAACGGGAATAAATCGCGGACCTGCTTTCCACAGCAATCATCTACAAAAAAAAAACGGGATCCAAATCAGGATCCCGTTTTCTGTATGCTGTTGTTTTAACACAAAAATCAGACAGATTATTGTGCCTGTCGGAACTGGAACCGATCGACTGGAATTAATTGTTGCGGGGCAGCCGGTGCATTGTTAAACACGAACGAGAAGGCATAGCAGATCACCATCCCGGATGACATTTCCCCGACGTAGATGCCTCCTTCGGCAAATTGAGCCCGACCCTGTGCCGGCAGATCGACGGCACCCGGAATAATCACATAATGGGGTTTCGCTGTCGGGTCGACACCAAAGTCAGCAGCAAGATTTCGAAAATAGGCATAAGTGAATTTGCCGGTCCGTGAGTTCAGGACAGCTCCCTGCAGACGACCAGTGAGGAAGTCAAGCACAAATACCCCTTCTGCATTACCAGCGCGCGTTGGCACGGTTGTAATTGCAAAACGATCGCCATCCCGGTCGGTGGCGACTGCATAAGCCGGTTCATGTGGCCAGAAATAAGATAAACACATACCGCAGACTACGCCGATGGTCAGCCACAAAAATCGGCGTTCTCCATTTTGATTTTTCACCACAAATGCCTCCCAGTGCTCTATTTAATCAGAATACGAGTGTATTGACTCACAGCCTGCTGTCTGTACCAGATGAGGAGTACAAACTTGATCAATGAAGATCGACCCGAACGGATCGTGGCTGACAAACGTATTGTAACCAAGATTTGAAATCCCTGCCAGACTTGATTTCGTCGAATTCGAGGAAAGCCAGGGAGGTCGAATCAAGGGTTTTTTCAGGTTAAAAGCCTGAATTACTCATTGGTTGTAATTCCGATCAAGCGAAAGTATGCTGATTTCTGGTAACTGCCATCCAGGCAGATCGGATTCAACATGTCGCAGCTCAACTCTAACTCGTCTTTTCGCACGGGTCTGGAATGAATCATCGAGAGGAAGGAATGCAACTATGGAAACAATGAACGGTCAATTGAATCGTAAATTGCGAATGGCGCTGGTGGGTGGTGGACAGGGTTCGTTTATCGGTCGAGTTCATTCCATCGCTGCCTGTCTGGATAACCGTGCGGAACTGGTGGCCGGAGCATTATCTTCCAATCCTGAGAAAGCAAAAGCATCCGCACCTGCCTATGATATTCATCCCGATCGCGCTTATGGTTCCATCGAAGAACTCGTCGAGAAAGAGGCAGCGCTGCCCGCAGATCAACGAATCGATTTCATCAGCATCGCGACTCCTAATTTTACTCATTTTCCAATCGCGAAGACGGCCATCGAAGCCGGGTTCAATGTCATCTGTGATAAGCCAATGACCTTTGATCTGGCACAGGCTGAAGAGCTGAAGTCACTCGTGGAAAAATCAGGCGTCGTCTTTGCCGTCAGTCATAATTATACCGGTTATCCACTCGTTCGCATGGCGCGGGAAATGATTTTGAATGGGGACTTCGGCGAGATCCAGGCAGTCCGTTCCAATTACATTCAAGGCTGGTTGCGTTCCCGGCTGGAACAGGAAGATCAGAAACAGGCTGCATGGCGCACCGACCCTGCGAAGTCAGGTGCAGCAGGCGCTTTTGGGGATATCGCAACGCATGCCTACAACCTGGGACGTTATATGACGGGACTGTTGCCGGAAGAAATTTCCTGCAATCTGAAAATCTTCGCACCCGGGCGTCAACTGGATGACTATGGTCATGCTGTCATTCGATTCCAGAATGGTGCACTGGGAACAGTCACTGCCAGTCAGATATCACATGGTCGCGAAAATGACCTGTTCATTGAAATTGATGGTACGAAGGGAGCGTTGGCCTGGCGACAGGAAGAGCCTAACCAGATGATCATCCGCCGCAATGGCCAGCCGCATTCGATTTATACACGCGATCCGAATGCCCCCTTCATGAGCGAAGCGGGGGCTGCTGCCTGCCGCTTGCCAGCAGGGCACCCGGAAGCCTTTTTTGAAGCATTCGCGAATATCTACCGATCTGCTTTTGATGCGATGATTAATCGAATTACCGGTCAGCCTTTTGAACCGAAAAATACAATCTATCCGAATGTCTATGACGGCGTGGAGGGGATGTTTTTCATACAGCAGTCTGTAGCCAGCAGTCAGGAAAACGGAGCCTGGTTACCATTTCAGTGTGACTCTGCCCGCAGTTAGTCAGGTCTTAACCTGATTCACATTCGTGAGCCGAGTGTCGAAACCGAAGTTGATGACAGGATACGTGCCTGCCGGAGATCGTTGTCTTTGTTGCTGAAGATGCATTGCGATCTCATTTTCAAATCGCAAACGAGAAGCGGAAAGCCGGTGTTTCATGAAGAAAATTCCACTGCATTTTCAGATTCTGATAGCACTGATCGCAGGCACGATTCTTGGTTTCATATTTAACCCGGGGGAAATCCAGCTTGATGATCAGACCTTAACCGTCAGCCCGGTGGCTGGCGGTTTTGAGGTCGTTCAAAAGACAGCAAAGCAGGACCCGCAGGAATACGACTTCGCAAGTCGGGATCAGTTGCTAAAGCGTTTTCCGGAACTGAAAAGTCTGTTTGTTACCGGGGATCCTGAAAAAACGGTCTCTGTCAACGTGACCGGGCGATTGATTCATATCGTGGATGCTGCCCGGAAAGTCACTCTCACGTACACCCGGAATGTCGATCAGAAAAAAACGGTGACGTCCATCTCTGCGGACAACGGAGAAGAACTGGCCAGGCAGTATCCGGAATGGAAACAAACCTACGAGAAATATGGTACGGGCATTTCACAAACCGTGATGGCAGTTTCCAAATGGCTGGGTGATGTGTTCCTGCGTTTACTGAAGATGGTGACAATCCCGCTGATTGTCACCTCGCTGATTACCGGGATTGCGAGTCTGGGAAATGCTACCCGTTTTGGTGCGATGTTCTCGAAGACGCTGCTGTATTATTTTTGTACAAGCCTGCTGGCAATCTTTACCGGTATTTTCGTAGTCAATCTGATTCAACCTGGTATCGGCGCAGAATTACCGGGGGGCAGTGGCTCACTTTCGGCGGGAACGGACTCGATCGGTTCTATTTTTCTGGATATGGTGGATCGGCTTATCCCGACCAATATCATTCACTCGCTGGGCGAGGGCGAATTTCTTTCGATTATCTCGTTCAGCATGCTGACTGGTATCTTTATCATCATTGTTGGCGGCAAGCATGCCAAGGTGCTGACGGAATTCTTTCAGGCCGGCTTTGAAGTCATGATGCGGATGACGATGTTCGTAATCAGTCTCGCCCCGATTGGCGTTCTGGCCTTTATGGTGTACGCGGTTTCTTCCCAGGGGTTTGAGATCTTTAAGACATTAGCCTGGTATATGATTGCCGTCTTTTTAGCATTAGTCATCCACGCGGTGGTCATCTTACCTTGTCTGTTAAAGTTTGTCGCGCGGCGTTCTCCACTGGAATTCGCACGCGCGATGAGCCCGGCGCTGATGACCGCTTTCTCGACGGCTTCTTCCAACGGAACTCTTCCGCTAACGATCAGTTGTGTGGAAGAAAATGCAGAAATCTCGAACGAAGTCAGTTCTTTCGTGCTGCCCCTGGGAGCAACGATCAATATGGACGGGACTGCCCTGTATGAAGCAGTAGCGGTGATGTTTATTGCCCAGGCTTATACCGGTATCGTCATGCCCGTAGAACAACAGATTCTGGTGGCCGTGACTGCTTTGCTGGCCAGTATCGGAGCCGCCGGAATTCCCCATGCCGGTCTGGTGATGATGGCGATTGTACTGCAGGCTGTGGGACTGCCCCTGGAAGCGCAGGGAGTAATTATTGCTGTCGACCGTATTCTTGATATGTGCCGCACATCTGTGAATGTCTGGAGCGATTCCTGCGGTTGTGCCATCATTGAACGGTATCGCTGAGATTTTGACCCGGTCCGCTGAGTTCAATCGAAGCGGGGAGATTCTGCGATTCTGCCGTATATTCAAATAACTAACCGTTTCAATCGTTACAAACTGACTCCCGCCTGATCTGCCGATAACCGATTGCCGATACGAGATAACAGGGCAATCCGCCTTCAACTCTGCATTATTCTTCTTCGGCGTTTTGGATCAGGTGAAATGGAACAGGTAATCACCCAGCCACTGGAATGGATTCACAATGTTTGTGACCAGTTTACGGAAATCACCGGCTGGCCTTTGAAATTCACGCCTGCCAAACCAGGAGAGCGAAAGTCCCTTGAAGCCGAGTTATGCCAAAGCGAAAAATATTGCTGGTATGAATCCATCGAGGATGGCAAGCGGATTCTGGGATATCTATACCTGACCCTGCCTGATGAAACGGCAAACGATCATCTGTTCGTGACCGCGATCAAGTTTGCAGAACTGGTCGGGGGATTGATTTCTCAACTCGAAACCATGCATTCTTCGCTTGAATCCAAGACCAGGGAAGTGACGACACTGGTGGATGTAGGGCTGTCTGCAACAAGGCAGGAAGGATTGCAGGACGCGTTACAGAAGTTGCTGGAAGCGGCTTTGCAACTGACGGGATTTCGCGCAGCCAGCTTCTTTTTATTGAACTCTGAGTCAAACCAGTTGTCTCTGCGAGTCCAATATTGTTTAACGGCTCTTGAGATTCCCTTTCATCGCCGGAAACTGAATGAATCACCACCGGACCTTGAAGCATTTGAAAATGAGGCATTGATCATCAATCGGCAGGAAAACCCTGAGTTATCCCGCTGGTTACCAGAAGGCTGCCTGACAGGTGTCTGCGTTTCAGTGCAGTCGGAATCCGGTCCGTTTGGAACGTTGTGGGCGTTTGACCGGCGTGCCCGGCATTTAAAAGACCGGGATATTCATATCCTCAAGTCAATCGGTGCCCAGGTCAGTACAATTTTAGAGCGTGCGGTTTTACTGAAAGAAAGCCAGAACCAGATTCGTTTGAAAAAAGAGCTGAAGGTGATCTCGGAATCGTTTCCGGCTGAACTGGCACGGGAATCTCATCGGGAACGGGACTTCCAGGCTGCGGTACAGACAATCAGCCATCATGAAGTCGGGGGGGACTTATGCGAGTTCATTACCCTGGCACCACATATTACCTGTTTCGCTCTGGGTGATGCCTCCGGCGACAGTATTCCCGCGGCAGTGGTAATGGCCTCGGTCCGGGGAGCGCTCAGAACATTAACGGAAGGCCCGATTGAACAGGCAAAAGATACACGCTTTGTCATCGGCCGCATTAACACAGCCTTGTATCATACTTCATTGCCGCATCAGTTCATGAGCATGATGTATGGCGTCATCGACACCAAAAATCGGACTTTCACATATACGAATGCCGGGCATCCTGCGCCGTTCTGGGTTCATAAAGGCAAAATCACCAGCCTGACTTCGCATGGCATGTTACTCGGCGTGACTGAGACAAACGACTATGACTACTCAGTTATTCCCATTTGCACCAATGATATCATTGTCGGTTTCAGTGATGGCATCAGCGAAGCGATGAGCAGTGAACGCAAAATGTTTCGCTCGGATGGGATTATGAAAGTCCTGGAAAATCATATCGAAGATACCGCGGAAGAAGTGATGCAGGGGATCTGGGCCAAGCTGCAGAAACATCTGGAAGGCGGGAACGATGGTGATGACAGAACATTGATGGTTATGAAATTCGCCCGCAATCCAGTCTGATGCTCAGCGACTCCCCGCCTGACTGGAACACATCACATTGAGCCCGGGAGGCTCTCAATCTATTATGCTCGATCCAAATGGCAGGGGAGACGTTCCAGCAGGATGGGACGCAGTCTAACCGACAATGCGAAAACGTGGCTGATCTTCTGACGAAACCCCCCGGCTATCATCGGTCCCAGCCCAGTCCTGTGGCTCATCCTCTGCTATTTCAATACAGGACTCCGGCTTCATTGCTGTCGCTGATTGCGGTACAGGACTGTTGCCGATTTGAGAGCCTGGTTTCGATATTTTCTTTGCAGTCGGGATTGAGACCGGTGTTTGTATCCAGCGATTCACCCTCAACAACTGCGAACGTGGTGCCAGGAGCGGGAAATGAGAGCAGCGATAACTGGTCTGTTGCTCGTTACTCCACATTCCAGAGAGAGTGTTTCCTACTAATCCCAGGTTCAGTGAAGTTTCTCCGTCCTGAATCGATTGCTGAACCATTCGCGCCATCAGTGTCGTGATGACTTCCGGTGGCGTCTCTTTATGTCGCCCCACTGCCAGGTAATCTGTACCGGAACCGTATTGCATCCCATAGGCGCAGGCAACCAGTGAATGATTCACAAACAGGGCATCAATCCGTGCCATGCCTGCACGTACAGCGGGCCCGTGGATGTCATGCAGAAAGGAAAGTTTTTTGTCCTGGGGAAAATTCCCCCCCGCGATGTGCAACTGATTCCCGTCCTGAAAATTCATAAGCTGGAACTCCGCCCAGAGATCCCAGCGTGGATTCCAGCCGGGTGTCAGTGGATTCTCGAGCCGTGAACGGTAAAAGGCGATGTGCCCCGCTTTGCCGGTGATCTGTTCTGCATGGGAGATCAGCTGTTGTGTTTTCTCAGACCGGGAAGCCAGATAGTCTTCCCAACTGGTTTGAGTGGTGTTGACCAGAGGCTGTTTCTGCCAGACTGCCTGATTACCTTGAAAACCGACTGACTTGAAGGAATTCAAAGTGCGTCGATGGTCGTGACCCTCCTGGTCGATATACCTCAAGTCGATCAGGTCCCAGTCGCGTTTGGAAGTATGAATGTGCCTCATCGCAGTGACCATGGTCGCAGCAGGGTTGGATCCAATCTGCCCGTAAAAAGTTCCCCACCCATCCAGAGGATAAGTCAGAACGCGCATGACACCCACTTTTGTCGTCACGGGTTTTACGACCAGGGGAACGATACCGATAATTTTATTGCCCAGGGTTACAAACAGAATCCGCAGTTTCTGATCGTGTCCAAAATGCGTCCAGTAATGTTCCAGCCATTCAGGTGAATGCGCAAAGGTGGCCCCTTTGGTTTTTCCCAGCAGAGCTCGCCAGGCCAGACGAAAATGATCGAGACGATCAATGTCGTTAATTTCGGCAACGGTGATCATGGCAACTCCGATTCTGGAAATGACAGGCAGCAATTCAGTACATCAGGAAATGAACTAAAATGCAACAATCATGCCAGAAGACAGGCGAGTCGAAATTCAGCACCAGATATCAGGTCTGTCAATAGCAGCCAGTTGGGAGCCTATGCTGTAACATGCCTGCAAACATCGATTTCCGGATCAAATTGATCAGGATGATTTGGAATCACGCTGTCCAAGATCTGTTCCCCTCTGAAATGAGACGTTGAATTAATGCCACACAGAACCAGCTTGTGTGGCAGAAAATCAACATGCTCCGGCAGGGGGGAATTCAGCTACTGAGTTTTTTCAAAGCTGTTTCTGCTGCTTTCTGGACGCGTGGATCTTTGTCTTTGGTGGCCGTCTCCAGGGCCTGCTTGATTTCCGGTGTTTTGATTCCGAATTCTCCCAGGCTGATGGCTGCTTCGACTCGTGCATCCGGGTTGGGATGTTTTGTGAGCAGATCGGTCAGCGCGGGAAGGGCAGCCTTGGCTCGCGCTGGGCTGGGATCAATTTTTGTCAATGCCCATAAAGTAATTGCGTTTTCGTGTTCGTTATGTGATTTGAGTTCTTTCTCCAGCAGGGGAACCGCTGATTCAGAGAGTTTGCCAAAACGGGCCAGGGCATAAGTTGCAACGACACGCAGAACCAGATCATCAGAATTAACGTAGGGTGTAATGAGTGGGATCGCATCTGCCGCAGGGGGGCCGATCTCAGCCAGGGCTGTGATTAACTCAGCGATGACGGTCTGGTCTTTTTCATTTTCCAGGGCTGCTTTCAGACTGGGAACTGCTGATTTTGCCAGAGGTCCTGACAGGGCAATCGCACTGGCTGCTTCTCTGCGAAGCAGTGCATTATCATCTGAAAGCGCCTTAATCAGGCCTGGTAATGCAGCGTTCACGGCTTCAGGGTTGGTTGGATCTTCTCTCAGAAGTGCCCAGGCGCAGACGAGCCGGAAACGCTCATCACCAGAATCAGCTGCCGCATATTTTTTGATCAGTGGCAATGCTTTTTTACTGCCGATTTTTGACAGTGCATAAACGGCTTTGTTTCTGGTGGTGCCAGTACTGTTTTCCAGAATGTTGATCAGTTGAGTTTCTGCTTCGATCGCTTTAGGGCCAATTTCACCTAAGCTGACAATGGCTGTCTCGCGAATATCCGTATCTTCTGATTTTGTCAGTTTCAGTAATTCGGGAATGGATGCTGCCGATTCGGTTCCGATTTCACCCAGAACATGAATAGCCAGAAGTTTCAGAGAAGAGTCCTCATTTAACAGTTTTGTGATTTCAGGCACAGATGCTTTCCCAATGGATGCCAAGGCTGATGCGCTGGTGAGCGTTAAGGCCGTGGGACCATCCTGCATCGACTTAACAAGTGCTGAGACGGCTGAGGAAGCGTCCGGACCAATTGCACCCAATGCCGCTGCGGCGTCCAGTTTGACATTCAGGTCAGAATCGGACAGTAGTTTGATCAACTCAGGAACCGCTGACTTGGCAGCACTGCCAAAATTTCCTAAAGCAATCGCGGCATGAGCACGAACTTCAGGAGAGGAGTTTTTCAACAGAGGTGTTAACGCGGGCACAACTTCAGCAGGTTTGGCGGAGATAGCGCCTAATGCGTGTGCGGCATGCCAGACCAGTTCGGGATTTTCCACTTTCAAAGCTTTGATCAAAGTGGGAATGGCTGCTTCACCCTGGGCTCCCATATTAGCAAATACATCACAAATTTGCTGACACTGTTCTGTATGATTAACTTTGTACTCCGTTTTCAGTTGTTCCAGAAGCGGTTCTACAGCGGGGGCACCAATTTCAGTAAGGGCGACTGCTGCACTGGAGCGTACTTCGTTGACGGGAACATGCAGACTGTCGACAAGGACCTTGATAATCGGCTGCAGGTTTTCTTTGTTTCCCGGATCAACGGCCCAGAGTGTGCGGGCAGCAGCAATTTTCAGATAGGAATTATTGCTTTCCAGCAGTGGCAGAATCTGTTTGGCTGCCGGTTTTGATGCCGGGCCAATACTCCGCAGGGCCTGCAACGTGTTGTATTTCAGGATGATGGAGTAGCCCCGTAAGATTTTAGTCAGTTCAGGAACAGCAGCGGATGCAGCTGGTCCAATTTTTCCCAGTGCAATGATGGCTTCACTCCGGGCAGCGACTGAACCTTCCTTAACGACCTCAATCAATGCAGGGACGGCAGATTTCGATAAGGGCCCCAGTTCTCCCAGGCGATGGGCGGCAATTGACTGCTGCTCTTCATTATCGCTGCCCAGATCTTTAATCAGGGGAGCGAGATCAGGGGTTTGAGCAGAAACGATACCAGATGTGAATAAACTGACGCCCAGAAAAAGCACTGTCGTAAGTAGTCGACGCATAAGTCAGGTTCCTGCTAATCATTATTGAGAGTACCAGATTCCCCGAAAGTAAAGAATTCACATTACCTGCAGAAGAAAGACTGGCGAAATAGAAAGGAGAACATTAAACTGTTACTTAATAGATATCATGATCCGAGTTGAAAAATCAAGTAATTCTGATCAGATTCATCAGGAAATCATAGAAGCCTGCCTGACGTGATACGAAAGTGCCCGTCCGAATCAGGTCCGTTCTCAATTTATACTCAGGGGTAAGAGATGAAACCAGTAATACGCAAAATGGCCCTGTCCGGTGTATGTTTAACAATCCTGTTGTCTACAGGATACATGGCTCAAGCTGCTGGCCCCTTCTTCCCGAGACAAACGGTTTATAATTTTGGTGGCGGTTACAGTCCCACCGCATTTTATGGTTACCGTGGAATCTATGGTGGTGGTTACTACGGAGGAGGATATCCTGGATATTATGGTGGGTATTACAACGATGGTTCCTCGCTGATTCGTGCACAGGGTCAGGCAAATGTCGATCAATCCAAAGCCATGGTCAATTATCAGGAAGCAACCAGTAAATATATTGATAATCAGAAGAAGCTTGCTGAAACCTATGTAGAACGTCAAAAAGCAAAACGCGAGGCGATTCATCAACAAGCTGAAATCGATAAAGAACTGGCTCAGCAGAAACAGGATGCCATTGAAGCACAAAAGGAAAAGAATCTCAAACTGCAGGAATCTGGTTTGAGTCCCTATTACAACGCCTCTACCTCGCAGGATCAGGAAACTTTAAACGCCAGCCAACTCAATCCGGCAACAGGAGAAATTTCCTGGCCTGAAGCGCTGATGGGGCCGGAATATGCAGATTCGCGTAACAAGCTTCAGGAGCTCTATTCTTTGAAGAATTCCACCGGCATCACTTCCAGCCTTTCGCGGGAAATTCAAGAAGAAGCGCTGAATATGAAAAACATTCTGCGTGGTCAGATCAAGACGATGCTGCCGAACGATTATCTGGCCGCCCGCGGGTTCATTGAAGGCCTCATCAATATGGGGAAAACCTCCCGGACAGGCTGATAAAGAATTTCACCGCATGGCCTTCACTTTTACTCTCAAGCATGCGCTCACGATCCCGGTTGAAGTTGATTCGATCAATCATGCAGCGGTACAGCAACTGTCGGCAGATGAGGTACGCGCCCTGCCTGTGCTCCAGGGGAATCAACGGGCTTCCCTGGCAGACTTTTTCGATGTGAAACAGTCCGCTACCGAGCCTGATTTGATGGTCTGGGCAGGAGATTGCAGCCGAGTCAAAGCCATTGGTGCCGAGTTATGCTCCGGTTCCATTCGCATTGAGGGGAATGCCGGCATGCATCTCGGCAGGGAAATGTCCGGTGGTCGAATTGAAGTGCAGGGGGATGTTGCCGATCTCGTGGCTACTGGAATGCGAGGCGGCGAGATTCATATCACTGGAAATGCCGGAGATCTGGTCGGAGCTGCCTGGCCGGGCAGTAAACGGGGTATGAATGGCGGGACAATCCTGATTCGCGGCAGCGCCGGCAGAGAAGCCGGCCATCGCATGCGGCGGGGTACGATTGTCGTAGGAGGCGATCTCGGTGATGCTGCCGGTTTTGATATGATTGCGGGTTCGATATTTTCCTTCGGGAAACTCGGAGCCTGTCCCGGAGCCGGCATGCGGCGCGGAACGATCGCTGCGATGGATGCCTCCACGCAACCGGAGTTGCTCCCGACGTTCAAGTATTCCTGTCTGCACAAGCCTGTCTGGCTGTCTTTTTTTCTCCGTGAGTTGAAAGCAGTCGGCTTTCCGGTTCCGGAAGATTGTCTGGATGCGGAGTATCGTCGATACTGTGGTGACTTTCTGACACTTGGCAAGGGAGAAGTTCTGGTCCGCCAGTGAAAAGTTTTGCCGCTTTTGACAGCCTGCGTTCCCTCTGATTATGTCTACTTCACAACGTAATATTGCCGACCGGTTAAAACAGTCCGCTCAAGACTGGCCTTTTCAAAAAGCGGTCGTCTTTCCTGCAGGTCAGGACAAACAGGGCCGTTATACTTACAGCAGTCTCACCTTTCAGCAACTGGATCAGGAAAGTGATCGACTGGCACGCGGGCTGATCCAACTGGGCGTGCAGCCTGGGACGCGAATGGCTCTGATGGTCCGCCCCGGTCTGGAATTTATCGCGCTAACCTTCGCATTGTTTAAAGCAGGTGCCGTGATCATTCTGATTGATCCGGGTATGGGCAGAAAAAATATCATGCGCTGCCTGGCGGAAGTCGAGCCTGAAGGGTTTGTGGCAATTCCGCTGGCACAGTTAATCCGCAAACTCAAACGCCGCGCTTTTCCCAGGGCGCATCTGAATGTCACTGTCGGCAAGCCGGTGCTGACTTCCGGTATCGATTATCAGTGGCTGCTGGGAAATGAGTGGAAACCGTTTGAAATGGTGCAGCGTTCTGCCACCGATCCTGCTGCGGTGATCTTCACGAGTGGAAGTACCGGACCTCCCAAAGGTGTTGCGTACGAGCATGGCATGTTCTGGTCGCAGGTGGATCTGCTCCGCGATTATTATCAGATCCAACCTGGTGAAGTCGATCTGCCAGGGTTCCCATTGTTTGCGCTTTTCAATTCAGCCATGGGAGTCACGACCGTAGTTCCCGATATGGACCCCACCAAACCGGCCCGGGTTGATCCGGAAAAAATCATCCGGCAGATCAATGATCATGGTGTCACACAGGCATTTGGTTCGCCAGCAATGTGGAATCGGATCGGCAGGGATTGTGAACAACACCAGATTCAGCTTCCTTCACTAAAACGTGTGTTATCGGCAGGAGCCCCGGTGCCTGTCCATGTGATTCAACGTATGCGGCAAACTTTTACCAGTCCGGAAACGGATATCAATACGCCTTACGGTGCAACGGAATCTCTGCCGGTCGCTACGATCTGTGGTCGCGACGTGCTGGAAAAAACATCAGAACAGACGCAGTCTGGAGCGGGCACCTGTGTGGGAACTCCGTTTCCGGGAGTCCTGGTGAAAATCATTCAGATTCATAACGAGCCGATTGGAGCGATCGATACCGCCATAGAATTACCTGCCGGCGAGATCGGGGAAATCATCGTACAGGGACCGATGGCGACCCGTGAATATTTTCAGCGGCCCGAAGCAACACAACTGGCGAAAATTCCTGACGGCGAACGATTCTGGCACCGCATGGGAGATGTCGGTTATCAGGATGCGGAAGGGAAACTCTGGTTCTGCGGACGCAAGGCCCACATGCTGGAAACCAGCCAGGGGTCCATGTTCACAATCTGTTGCGAAGCAATTTTCAATCAGCATCCTCAGGTTTATCGCAGCGCGCTGGTAGGAGTCGGGTCCAAACCGAATCAGAAACCTGTAATCATCGTCGAGCCGGAGCAGGGGGACTATCCGGCAACTCAGGCGGACCATGATCGGTTCACACAGGAACTGCTGGCATTGGGGAAAGCCAACCCGTTAACGGTCTCTATCGAGACGGTTCTGTTTCATCGTTCTTTGCCTGTTGATATCCGGCATAATGTCAAAATCTTTCGTGAGAAATTAACGCCCTGGGCAGAGAAGCAGGTCAAATGAATGTGCTGGTGACCGGGGGAGGCGGCTTCCTGGGGTTATATATTGTCGAGCAACTGGTGGCTGCCGGGGAAACGGTTCGTGTACTGTGTCGCGGCGAGTATGCGCGGCTCAAAGAACTGGGTGTCGAAACCGTTCAGGGTGATATTCGTGATGCCGCCACAGTCAATCAGGCCTGCGAGGGAATTGATACCGTTTATCATACAGCCGCTGTTTCCGGCATCTGGGGACCGTGGGATTACTTCTACAGCATCAATACTCAAGGAACTTTGAACGTCATTGAATCCTGCAAATCGCAAGGAGTGACGCGACTGGTTTATACGAGTTCGCCCAGCGTCGTCTATGATGGTTCTGCGCACGAGAATGCTACCGAAGCCCTGCCTTACAGCGAACAGTTTCTCTGCCATTATCCCCATACCAAGATGCTGGCGGAACGTGCTGTGCTGGCCGCGAACGGTGCAGCCGGACTGGCGACGGTCGCGCTCAGACCACATCTGATCTGGGGCTCCCGTGATAATCATCTGATTCCCCGATTGATCCAGCGTGCCAGGTCAGGCCGCTTGCGGCAGGTGGGAGAGGGTACCAATCTGATATCGATGAGCTACGTGGAAAACGCGGCAGCCGCCCATCTCCAGGCCGCTGCCCGACTGTTTCCTGATTCCCCCGTCGGCGGTCAGGCTTATTTTATCAATGAGCCCGAACCGGTGCTGATGTGGGAATGGATCAATCAATTGCTCGCCGATGCTGGCCTGCCTCCCGTTAAAAAACAGATCTCCACCAAAGCCGCGAAACGAATCGGAAGCGCGCTGGAGATGATTTATCGGGTTCTGCATCTGCCAGGCGAACCGCCGATGACTCGCTTTCTGGCCTCTCAGCTCAGCAGTTCTCATTATTATAACGTGGGCCGTGCGCAACATGATTTCGGGTATCAGCCTCCCGTCAGCTTTGAAGAAGCGATGCGGCGGATGAAGCCCGAACTGCAGCGACTGGCGGCAGAGTAATCCTGGGTGTTTCTCTACTGAAACCTGCCGGTAACTGGACACATAGGTGGGAATCTCTCTTGGTGAAACTCCGGGGAGAGATTAAACTTGCGTCGAACAGTAGTGCGAAGGGGTTGCTTGCGTACTGTGTCAAACAGGATCGGGTAGCCCTTTGAATTCAAATCAAGTGAATGGAGTGGAAAATGGAGTCGTTCGATCTGTCCGAGCATGGAATCAATGTGGACTGGGTAATGCGCAATCCGGACCCATCGATATTGTACGAAGAAGCCATTCGCTATGAACCAGGAGCCTCCATTTCGGATACGGGAGCGTTGATTGCCTACTCCGGCGAAAAAACGGGACGCTCCCCG
>NZ_CAXAVM010000105.1:0-23336 GCF_963972345.1 uncultured Gimesia sp.
CGCATCAAGGGAGAAGAATACGACCAGTTCATCGACCTGTTCGTCAACGCGGTCAAGAAGCGATTTCCCAACGTTCTGCTGCAGTGGGAAGACTTTGCCTCCGTTGATGCCGAGCGGATTCTCGACCGCTACCGCGATGATCTGTGCACATTCAACGACGATATCCAGGGGACTGCCGCCGTCACCACGGGTACGATTCTCGCCGCCATCGCAGCCGGCGGGGGAGAACTAAAGGACCAGCAAATCGTGATGCTGGGCGCCGGCTCCGCCGGGGTTGGGATCTGCCTGCAGTTGAAACAGACCATGATGGCAGAGGGGATGAGCGAATCTGAAGCCCGCTCCCATTTTTACGTGATCGATCGAGATGGTCTCCTGCATTCCGGCCGCACGGATCTGGATGAACTGCATCAGCAACTGGCCCAGCCAGCCGAAAATCTGAAAAGCTGGGACTGCGACACGACGGGAGCTGTTGCGTTTGCCGATGTGGTCCGTAACGCAAAACCGGGAGTATTGATTGGGGCCACCGGTCAGGCAGGCGCCTTCACGGAATCGATCATTCGTGAAATGGCTTCGCACGTCGAACACCCGGTCATCTTTCCGCTCTCCAATCCGACCTCGCGCGCAGAAGCCACACCCGCGGATCTGCTGAAATGGACGGACGGCAAAGCGGTCATTGCCACCGGCAGTCCCTTTGATCCCGTGGATCACAACGGCGTGACGCACACGATCGCGCAATGCAATAACAGCTATATCTTCCCGGCGATGGGCCTGGGCATTCTCGCTTCAAGGGCACGTCGTGTCACCGATGCAATGTTCATTGCGGCTGCGGGCGCCTTGAAAGAAACATCCCCCGCGCTCAGTGACCGGACCGCTTCTCTGCTCCCCTCATTGACCATCATTCGTGATGTCAGTCGCAAAATTGCCCATGCGGTCGCGCTAGCCGCAATTGCAGACGGCGTTGCCGACACGGTCACGGAAAAAGAAATCGATCAGCGAATTGAAGAAACCATGTGGCATCCTGAATATTAGTTTCCAGCTCTGCGTACTCCAGGATGATTTGCACTTAATCAATAGAAGGAACTTTGATGTCTGATAACAGCACTACCGTCGGTTCGTATCTGGCTTCCCGACTGGAAGAAATTGGTTTGAAGCATTATTTCGCAGTCCCGGGTGACTACAATCTGGTGCTGCTGGACAGGCTGTTGGAAAACAAAAACCTGGAAATGATTTCCTGCTGTAACGAATTGAATGCCGGCTATGCCGCTGACGGATATTGTCGCGCCACGGGCGGTGCCAGCGCGGTTTTTGTGACTTTTAGTGTGGGGGGCTTGAGCCTGCTGAATGCCATTGCGGGCGCTTATGCAGAAGACCTGCCGATCATCGCTGTCTCGGGAGGACCAAACACCAACTCGGAAGCCGAGTTCGAAATGCTGCATCACACACTGGGTCTGCTCGATTACGATTACCAGCGGGAGATTTTTTCCAAAGTGACCGCAGAAGCCGTTACGATTCATGATCCCCGCGAAGCCCCGACTCAAATTGATCATGCAATCCAGACGGCACTCCGTTTTCGCAAACCTGTTTATATTGAAATTGCCTGTAACATCGCAGATGCGGTGACATCGGCTCCTAATGTCCGTTCCTTCGGTGGTCCGACTGCCAGTGATCCGAAGTCGCTGAACGCTGCCGTTGATCGGGCTGTCGAACTGCTGAACGCCGCGACAAAACCGGTGCTGGTGGCCGGTGTCAAACTCCGTTCTTTCGGCGCCGAAGCTAATTTTCAGAAACTGGCAGATGCCAGCGGTTATGCGATTGCCAGCATGCCCAACGCCAAGGGATTCTTCAACGAACAACATCCTCACTATATGGGGATTTACTGGGGCCCCGTCGGCACGCCCGGCTGTGGTGAGATTGTCGATTCCTCTGATCTCTGCCTGTTTGCAGGAGGCACGTTTACCGATTATACCACCACCGGGCACGCGGCTCTCATCAATCCGGCCAAAGTGATTCAGGCCCGCCCGAACAGTGTGGTCTTTCCCAACCAGACTTTCAGTAACGTGAAACTCGCCGAATTCCTGGAACAGCTGGCGCAGAAACTCAAACCGAATGACGGTTCGATGATTGCCTACAATCGCATCAAGGATGAAGCCACACCTCTGCGCCCCGGTACTCCCGAGACTGAACTCTCGACACGCCAGTTGTTCTCGCGGATTCAGCAGATGCTCGGTCCCGATTCCGCTGTCATCGCGGAAACGGGCGACTCGTGGTTCAACGGCATGCAACTGAATCTGCCTGAAGGAGCCCGGTTTGAAGTACAGATGCAATATGGTTCCATCGGCTGGTCCGTTGGTGCCACTCTCGGTTACAGTGTAGGAGCGCCCGATCGACGACCGATTGCCCTGATCGGGGATGGCTCGTTCCAGTTGACGGCACAGGAAGTCTCTACGATCATCCGTTATGGATTGAAACCGATTATTTTCCTGATCAATAACGGTGGCTACACGATTGAAGTGGAAATCCATGACGGTCCCTACAACAACATTAAGAACTGGAACTACGCCGAGCTGGTTCATGTTTTCAATGCGGAAGACGGTAATGGTTTCAGCTGTAAGGCACGGAACGAAGGTGAGCTCGACGAAGCCATCAAACAGGCTACAGCACACGACGGGCCAGCACTGATTGAAGTCCTTATTCACCGGGATGACTGCAGCAAGAATCTCCTGGTCTGGGGAGGCCATGTGGCAAAAAACAATGGACGGCCGTCACGATCTCATTAACCGTTGCCTGCTGAGTCATTCCGCT
Source organism: uncultured Gimesia sp. (assembly GCF_963972345.1). Classification (NCBI taxonomy): domain Bacteria; kingdom Pseudomonadati; phylum Planctomycetota; class Planctomycetia; order Planctomycetales; family Planctomycetaceae; genus Gimesia; species uncultured Gimesia sp. The sequence goes on from NZ_CAXAVM010000105.1 coordinate 2,803, forward strand.
CGAATCAAATTGATCATTAAGCGCCAATCAGAATGTTGAACGATGGAAGAATTCTGTGAACTGCCCGACGGCAAACTGATTTTGAGAACGCTGGCCATGCCCGCGGACACGAATGCCAATGGAGACATTTTCGGTGGCTGGATCATGTCACAGATGGATATTGCCGGGGGAATTCTTTCCAAAGAAGTCTCGGGAACCCGCACCGTGACGATCGCTGTCGAGTCAATGAAATTCATTCGACCAGTCAAAGTCGGGGATGTGGTAAGCTGTTATGGAACAGTTGAGCGGATTGGTACTACATCGATTACGCTGCAGCTTGAGGTCTGGGTGGAACCGGTCCTGCGGCACGAAGACACCGACTGCCCTAACTTCAAAGTGACCGAAGCGGCCTTTACTTATGTCGCCATTGACAACCAGGGAAATAAAACACCGATCGTCAAGCGGGAACACTGATCGACCGGTCCGCCTTTGCAGCGTTCCGCGGGCAACGCAGCCTGCTGCCTGTTACTCCCGCACTTCACCGGATACAATCAACGCTGTTCCTGCAGCTGTTCCCCAATCCTGAAATGATGGGAAACAGCAGGACGACCCCTTGACTGTGCACTCATTCCGGAACCCCGTATTGGCTGTGAAAGGATCAGAGTCCCATGAAGAAAGTGGCGATTATTGGAGGTGGTTTCAGTGGAACGATGGCGGCGGTCAACCTTGCCCGCTTAAGCAGCAGCCCACTCTGCATTCAACTGATCAACGACAAGTATCCACTTGGTCGTGGCGTTGCTTATGGAACCCGTCGCGAAGAACACCTGCTGAATGTCGCCGCGCGCAACATGTCCGCTGTCCCCGATCATGCCAATCACTTTCTGGACTGGCTCCGCACACGGGTTGACTACAGTGACCTGCCCGATCCCCAGCTTCGTGAAACCTATGTCCCGCGTCGCATTTATGGCGATTATCTGCGCAGCATCCTGGCGACTTACATGCAACCGATTGACAGTCATCATCCGGCTGAGATCCAGGTGATCGAACAGGAAGCGGTCGATATCGAGTTCAATTTTGCAGGCGTCGCGGAAATCACGCTCAAAGATGGAACAACGATTGATGCCGACCGTGTTCTGCTGGCTACCGGAAACCAGCCTCCCTGCCCGCTGGCAGAAGATGCATTCTCCCATGCAGGTTATTGTGCCGAGCCCTGGAGTAACTGGATGGAAAAAATCCCCGATCCCGCGGAGAATATTATTGTGATGGGAACCGGGCTCTCCATGATAGACGTTTTCCTGACACTCAGCGAACAGAACTGGCAGGGTCAACTGATTGCAGTTTCCCACAATGGCATGATTCCGCAGTCACATTTTCGCGGCATTGAATATCCCGACTTTCTCCCCGAAGAACCGGAAAACCTGGGCCTGGAAAACCTGGTTCAGCTGCTCGAAAAACATTGTCGTCAACTGCAGAGGATTGGTGAAAACCCGGGGATCGTCGTGGATCGACTGCGACCACATACCCAGAAGATCTGGCAGAAATTCGACCTTGCGGAAAAGCAGGAGTTTCTCAAACGGTATGCTGCCCGCTGGAACGTGATTCGACACCGCATCGCCCAGCCGATTCACCAGCGCATCACGGAAGCGATTACAGAAGGACGTCTGAGTGTCGTACGAGGTCGCATCACCGGATTGGAAGCAGACGGTAATCGCGTCTGTGTGAACCTGCAGAATCGGGCAGGCGAAACACAACAGGTACGGGGAAGCCTGGTGATCAATTGCACGGGACCCCACTCCGGTTTTTCTGACACCAGCGTGCCTCTTTTTCAGAACTTGCTGCAGCGAGGGCTGATTCGACCGGATGAACTGGATATGGGCATCGATGTCGGAGCCGATTTCGCCACGATCGACGCAGAAGGTCATCCGTCCGAATTTCTATTCGCCATCGGTCCATTGATGAAAGGCACTCTCTGGGAAACGACGGCCGTCCCCGAATTACGCGGCCAGGCCATGAGAGTTGCCCAGCTGCTGCTGGATGATGAGGCACTCGTCTCACCCGGTCACGATTACCGCATCTCCGTCGAAGAAGAACATGTGATCGAATACTATATTTGATCAGCAGAGGTATGATTCAAAAAATCGTCTGTCTCTCTTTAACCCATTTTATAACAGTACGATACAATTCTGTATTGGAATCCCTCAGCCCCTGGTTTGCCCCTGTGTCTGTAATTATTGTCGCTTTTTCAACCCGTTTAGCGAATTGCTTTCTGAACGCTGTAAATTAACAGGGTGTTCCTTCGACAAACCAGACTGACTAAAAGGGGAACGGCATGAAACACATCATCCTGGTTGCGATTGTCGCGACAATCTGGGGCACGTCTCTGCAGGCAGACGAAATCCGAACCTGGGAAGGGAAATGGAATAACCGCAAGTACAATACAACCGGACCGCTGAAGTGCATTGCGACATCAGATGAGAGTGGAAAATGGAAAGCCACATTCACCGGTTTATTCAAAGGCGATCCGTTTAAATACGAGGCAACCTTTCAATCGAAGCCCGATGGTAAGCAACTCAAACTGTCGGGAGATGCCGTCATTCGCGGACATCAGTATCAGTGGACCGGTTCAATGACAGGCAACACGCTTAGCGGAAAATACAAATCGAACATCGGCTATTATGGCGAATTCATTTTGAAAGAGAAAAAGTAGCAGTTGTTTTTATGCAGACTCTTGTCTCAGCGTCCCTCATTCTCTGCAGCAATGTGCTCTTTAATTCGCTCCAGATTTGTAGTGCCGGTCGGCTTACCCACCAGCATGATGAACTTCACCAGCAGCCAGCCCCAAAAGGGAATGGACCGTTCAAAGATAACCCGCTCTATCACCTTCGAATATCTGCCCTGGGGAATGATCTCATAAACGACTGTCAGATGCTCTGTGCGGTTTTTCTCAGAACTGGTCTGTATCACAATGTTGCAGGTGACTTTCAACGGATCATTGTCCGGGGGTACCATGCCGGCAAATTCGATCGTCTGTCCTTTGAAAAGCAGTTCCCCAATGCATTTATCGCCTTCGACTGAAATGGATCGAATTTTATCATTGATTTTCGGCCAGTTTTCCAGATCACTGAGCCAGTCATGGATCTGATCTGGTGGCGCCTCCAGCCTGGTCTTTTCTGTCAATTCAAGTTGCATCGCGTTATTTTCTTCGAGATGAGCCGGGTAAGAACATCTGCAAAGTATGCGGGCTTTTGAAATCTGCTGCAAGAGTAAATCAAAGGGAAGAAAAGCGAACTGATGTTAAGGCTGCATGTTCAAGTTCAGCTTGTTTGCTCCCTCTGCGGCGACTTCAGCAGTCAATGTCGTCGTATCGCGTTGAGAATATTTGGCGGGTATCGAAGACGTCTTTACTGGAACTGCGGTCCCATCCGGACTTCCGTGTGAAACCTGAATCACCACTTTATGTTTTCCCGGAACGGCACCATCGCCTGATTCATAAGTGGATAAATGAAATGCGCCATCTTCGCCTATCATACCGACAGCGTGTTTGCCGCCTGAAACGGGGAAAAACATGATATTTCCGGAGGTGAGTGGCGTCCCGTCAAAGGCAATGGTTCCTGTTACCCGGGCTGTGGGCAGACGGTCATCGGGCTGACCACAGCCGTAACAGAGCAGCATCACCAGCAACAACAGCAGGCCTGATCGATTTCGCATGACTGGTTCTTTCTCAAAGAGTGAAGACATCTCTTGCTACTGTTACTTGTTGAAGCCACCCGTAGGCAAACCATCGCTGATATGCCCCAGTTGCTGATACAGAGACAGATCCATGTTCTCACTCAGAAAGTGTACACTCCCGTCTGCCAACAGAAAATGGGCGCCCCCTGTGTGAAAGCTTTGTGAAGCCGTCGTCTGTGGCCAGCCAATCGTGGGATACTGACAGGGGCTCGGTCCACACAGCAATGAAGAACTGTTGATGGCAGCAGAGGTATGCACGGGACTGTCACTGGGAACCCAGGCGCTGAAGGGATTGTAGCTGGGTGACATTTCGCCGATGGCCAGCACGTTCGACGTTCCATCAGTCAGATCACGAAACCGTGTCACAAACGTCTGACGACGACGAAACATTCCCCCCGGTCCGCTATCCGGATGCAGTCCGCAGACTTCACCATAGGTGGTGACGGCTGCTGTGGTATCGTAAGTACTGCCAGCAATATCACACACATTGGTCGAAGTCAAAGCGCCACTGGCTCCGGTGGCATTTCCGGGAAAACACCAGTTGACGTGCAAGTCTGCTTTCACTGCCGGAGTCGGATCGCTGGGACACAGGTAAACGGGGAGGATATTCTGACACAGCACCAGATGAGCCGGATCCGTAATCCGTAAACTGGAATTGAACTGATTGAATAAGGGTGCCTGATCGATATAAGGCAGAACTTTCATGCGCCAGCTGAACCCGTTCGGCAGACTTGGATCAGCGCCATTGGAATTCGGCGGGAAGACGTTGAACGCATCGTGATAGTTATGCAGCGCCAGCCCGATCTGCTTCAGATTGTTTTTACAGGTGGAACGGCGGGCCGCCTCCCGCGCCTGCTGGACTGCCGGCAACAGCAGTGCAATCAGAATCGCGATGATGGCAATCACCACCAGCAGTTCGATCAAGGTAAAACCGCGTCGTCGATCAGCAGGAGCACTCATCATATCATCCCTTTTTCAATCAGTAGAAAATAAGAATATAAAAACGGTCCAGCATCAATTTATTTTCAATTATTTATTGGGACTCAAGCCTGTAATCAAAGTGGTTCTCGCCTCCGCTTGACACTTCTGCAGTGAGTGTTGTCTTACGGTTAAATTGTTCCGGAATATACTGCACCCGCGCGGGAACGGTTTTTCCCGGCTCGGCTGGATCGGGCTCCTGCTTTGATTCATCGAACCGGTAGGCAGTGATTTCCACCTGCTTCGCGCCGGGAGTACATTCACAGGTATACTGTCCATTCTCAATGACTGCGGCATACCGCTGCGTACCAACGGATGCGGGAATGAAGACGATCTGCCCTGTTTCTACCGGTTTTCCCGAAAATGAAACTTCGCCTGTGACTGTAAAAGTTTCAGGCCCCGCCTCACCACTGTGGCAGCCGGTGAGTGGCAGCAGAAGCAGGATGAACAGTTTTGAAGCGCGCATTGTTTTTAATTCCTGAACGAAGATCGATGTGAAATCGTTGTAAGTTGAGAGACCGCAAATAGACGTTTTCTTAAGGTGCCTGTTTCTGTCTACAGCACCACTTAGAACTCGCCTAACACTTCACCGGAAGCGCGGGTCCCCAGTGCATGAAATGTCCCTCGATCGACATTTGAAGAAATGAAACGAACCGCACCATCGGCCAACAGACAATGCGCTCCCCCGATATGATTACTGCGGGCATAGTTCTGAATTTGCGTCGTGGCTCCAACGGCCGTACAAGGTGCTAAAGGCCAGGTGGTGCTTTTACAGGTATTGTGCTCATCCGGAATTGAGGTGTTGGGTGGCTCCAGCGTGGTAAACAGACCGCCTCCCCAGCGACCACCACCCCAGTAATGACCGGCTGATCCCCAGTCGGCCCCACTGGTCCCGCGAATAATCGATTCACTATGCATGATGGTATTGGAAGAACCGTCAACAATATCCCGCACCCGTGTACGAGACTGCAGATACAGGATTCCATCCATTTTGACATTATTCGGATTGGTGTCGTTCATCTTAATCGGCGTACTGCCGGCACAACCTGTGTAGTTGCCTTCAAACAAATCGGCGTAGTTAAATCCAGGAGAAGAAGGATCAGAAGGACACATGTAAACGGGAATAACAACCGCACTGATTGCCTTTGGAACATTCCAGATATTTTTGGTCGTATCTGCCGTATATTTGTTATACAGCGGTGCCTGATCAATATAAGGTAACAGCTGCTGCGCCCAGCATTCACGTTCGTGTAATGCATTATTGTCACCAGCATGCCTGACACCATAAGGGTACGTATTATGTGTACCATGATAATTATGCATACCCAGGCCGATCTGTTTCAGATTGTTCTTACAGGTGGAACGGCGGGCCGCCTCCCGTGCCTGCTGGACAGCCGGTAACAGCAGTGCAATCAGAATTGCGATGATGGCGATCACCACCAGCAGTTCGATCAAAGTAAAACCGCGACGACGTGTCTTCGAATTCAGCATGACGGGCCTCAAAAATTTTGGAATGAATAAAACGAAACCAAATCGAAGGATTCGGCTGAGAACACGGATTAGAAATCAGTATCATATTGGCACCAAAGTATATTATATTGCCGGCAATGGCAAATATAATTATCATTGGTGTCAATATATTTTTACAGTTTTTCCGCCAGACTGATCCGACCCACATCCGCTTTCTGCGGTCAGCCGGTTCACCGGCTATTCGTAATCACATAGCCATGAATGAGTTAAGAAAGCTTCACACTCAAACACATCAACAGGGTTTGTTGTGTTTCCATTCCAAGGCCTTTATAATCGCAGACCACAGAATCGACTTTCATGAGGCCCCAGACGAGGAGTGAAACCAATGGCAGCAACAGGGAATCGACGTCCATTTTTGACTGGCATGATGAGCGTGTGTTGCCTGGTATTCCTGCTCAGCAGCATGCAGGCAGCGGAATCAACCCCGAATAAAGTACTTAAAGCAGGGGCTGCCACCAGTAATATTACTCCCCCGCTGGGAGAAGCCATTGTGGGTGGCTTTGCGCCCTTCCCTGCAGAAAATGTGCATGACGAACTGCATGCCCGTTGCCTCGTGCTCGACAATGGCGAAACAAAAATTGCCTTCGTGATCTGTGATAACCTGGGCATCACGGAAGACGTCTACCAGGCGGCCCGGGACTTCATCAAGGCAGAAACAGACCTGCCACCCGAGAACATACTGATGGCAGCCACACATACGCATTCGGCAACGCGGGCCAGCAGTCCCAAATATCGTGACTTTCTTTCCCGCCGTATCGCCGATTGTGTCCGACGTGCTCTGGAAAAAACGGAACCGGCTCAGATTGGCTGGGGAGGCGTGGACGAACCCTCGGAAGTATTCAACCGCCGCTGGTTTACGACGAATCCTGACTTCTGTAAAAACCCGTTTGGGGGCGTCGATCAGGTTCGCATGAATCCTCCCCGCGGAAACGCGGCCCTCGTCAAGCCGGCAGGTCCCATTGATCCCGAAATCTCTTTTATCAGCGTCCAGTCCCTGGAAGGTCGCCCCCTGGCTTTGCTGGCCAATTACTCTCTGCATTATGTCGGGGGCGTGAAGAAAGGAGAAATCTCCTCAGACTACTTCGGCATTTTCTCTGAAAAAATTGGTTCACTCATTGGTGCCAGCCCGGAGGACGGTTCCTTTGTGGGCATGCTTTCGAATGGCACCAGCGGGGATATCAATAACATCAACTTCAGTCAGCCTGGCAAACGCATGCAGGCTTACGAAAAAATGGCACAGGTCGCAGATCTCGTCGCAAAGCGTGTCGCGGATGCATACAAGGGCGTCAAGTACCAGACCTGGGTTCCCCTGGGCTCCGCCAGTGCAGATCTCACATTGAAAGTCCGTAAACCGGACGCAGCCATGCAGGCCTACTTCAAAAAATTACTGGCGCAACCCGAAGATGCACCACAGCATCATCGCTACGAACGAAACTATGCAGGTCGAGTACAAAGACTGCTCGAAGGTCCGGATGAAGTGACAGTAAAGTTGCAGACGCTGCGAATAGGAGATCTGACAGTCGCCGCCATTCCCTTTGAAACATTCTGTGAAATTGGTCTGGAAATCAAAGACAAAGCTCCGTTCAAAGATGCCTTCACGATTGAACTGGCCAACGGTTATTACGGATACCTGCCCACGCCCGCGCAACACAAACTGGGTGGGTACGAAACCTGGATGGGAACCAATCGCGTTCAACTGGATGCTTCGGACCAGATTCTGACAGTCCTCTTTGAACTGATGGAAGATCTCAACTCCGGGAAATAGAGCCACCCGTCTTGCCTGCGATTCCGGGAGTAGATTCAAATCCCCGGAAAAATGGTTTTTGAATTGATCTGTATTATCTCAAAGCAGATCCACTACAATGCAGTGAAAACCAGGCACGATCGAAACTGTGTCCCGTTTAACGGTAGCGTCTCCAGGTCCATTTGGACCAGGTATACTAGATTAGGAGACGCAATGATTAAAGGCGATGCGCTAGAGTACAGGAATGAGCCATGGGTAAACGACCCAAAAAAATGATGTATGCCGGAGGTGGAATTTTAGCCTTGGGTATCATTCTGGGACAGTACTTCGGATTGACTCCCGGCATCAATTCCGGACCGGGAGAGGCTGAGAAAACAGCAGATACGGCGGACGAAGAATCACGTAATATTATGGCGTCCAGTGAATCGGAGATCATTCCCGTCCTGATTCAACCCGAACCAAAACAGGAAAAGTCGCTCGCCGAAATTCGCTTGAAAGTTCTGGATATCCTGATAGATGACCGCAGCTACCTGGTCAAAGCCGCATCGCAGCCGAAAGACAAATACCGACCGGCAGACATCAACGAGATTCTGACGCTGGCAAAGCAGGCATCCGGTGATGAAGACGGCATTCATGTGCGTGTTTATCGGACCGGTTCCGCCCGGGTTGTTCCCGAAGCGACATTAAAAGAGGAACTCGGCAAATCTGGTCTACAGCCACAAATGATTGACTGGAAGATTCACCTCATCGACTGAATTTCGATTTTTTTCAGTTGACCTTCCCGTTCAACCAGCAGGCTGAAAGGAAATTTTCGTGAACCGATCAGCTCACGAAACTCTTCACTGTTTTCACATCGTTTGCCGTCAATCTCATAGATCCGGTCATTGATTTTCAGTTTCGCAAGATCTGCGGGTGACGATTCGATAATATCGGAAATCACGATCACGGCAGGATCAGCTTCGTCAGTCAGCCACTGAACCCCCAGTTTGACCGGCTTTCCGGATAATGTGACCGGTAATTCCAGCAGTTCTTCCTGATCTTTACGGCGGACCTGCAGGACAATCTGGTTGGGGGAATTCTGAACCAGAGCTCCAAAACCCTGCTCCGCAATGGGAGACTGGTCATCAATTTTGACAATCTCGTCACCTGCTTTAAGCCCTGCTTTTTTGGCAGGAGTATTCGCCATGACCTGAGTTAACACTAATTTTCCCTGGGAATAAATATCTGCGTTCCAGGCCACCCCCAGTCGCGGGGGATCGCTGTTATCAACGCGTGCTTCCTGATCAATACCTGACAGGATATCCTGATTGGCATCGCGGAACCTGGGCTTTTCCGACTGCAATGCAAAATCCAATGTCAGCCGGGTTAACAGCTGGGCACTTTTTCGTGCTCCCGGATAATCAATTTTATAGGCATCGTCTTCCGGCCGATGATAGTCTGCATGCTTGCCGGTATGAAACATCAGGAAGGGGATCCCTTTCTGATAAAAGGGCCAGTGATCGCTGTCCGGTCGGATCGCAGAATCAAAATCAATTTTGAGATCGGTTTCACGATGATTGGACAGCACGGTACTGGATCGCAGCCCATAAGCAGAACGGGAACCGAATAATGTGAGGGGATTCTTTTTCAGCCGCCCTACCATATCCAGATTGAAATAAAGCACGACCTGATCCAGGGGCACTGTCGGGTGATTGATCCAGTGTCGCGAACCCAGCAGCCCCATTTCTTCCGCATCCCAGAATACAAACAGAATCGATCGGCGGGGAAGTTCTTTGTATAACGATAATGCTTCAATTACTTCCAGCAATGCCGCGGTCCCACTGGCATTATCATCCGCTCCGTTATGAATTTGTCCCACGCCGCCGCGACTGTTGGATGGTTTTCCGTAACCCACATGGTCGTAATGCGCGCCGATGACCACGTATTCATTTTTCAGCTCGGGATCGTTTCCCGGAAGCATGCCGATGATATTCCGGAAGCCGCCATCAAATTCCTGGAAGTAACCTTCGTCAGCCATTCCCGGTTGAATCCCCTGTTTCTGGAGAAACGTCCGGATATAAGTTCCCGCAGCCTGACCTCCCTGTGAACCAGCCTCCCGACCTTCCAGGGAATCACTGGCCAGAAATTCGATATGCGATTTCAGCTCGTCAACAGTAATCGAATTCGCAGCTGCTTTAAAGACAGCCGCGGAATTGGTCTCAGCCTGCAGACGTACTCCCACAGCTGTCATGCAGAGAACAGAACCAGCCAGCAGAATTCGGATCGAAGACCACCACTTTTGACGCAGCTGATTCACGACCGGATTCTCTACAGAGGATAATTTCAATTGGGATTTCACTCTTGGAAATTTCTATCATTTAGGGTTGTAGCAGACTGAGAGAGTAACCTATTCTTACTCTGCTACGCATTTTTGTCTAGCGAAGTGTACATCAGCTATGAATCAAAGGCGATCTCAGCAGTGATACAACGACTGGTATTGCATATATTTACGTATTTTCGATAAAACACGGCCTGAGGCCTCTTGCGCCTCAACCGGCTATTTTTGCTGCTAAGGGACGCTTAGGAAATGACTTAGAGTAAGCAACTTTAAGTTGAGATGCAATTCTGAATTTTTAAAAACGACAGGCAAGGAAGCCATGATACGTTCGTTCGCTCATCATCTACTCCAGTTCTCGCTTTCATTTTTACAACAGCGAATGGGAATCTCATTTCTTCTGGGATCGATTTGCGGTCTGTTCGTGCTTTCCTGTGTTCAACGATTTCAGAATCTGGTCAGCGACAGCCCCGAAGTCCTGACGGGCATCGGCCTGTCCATAGTGATGGGCATCTGGCTCGGCTTGCCACAGCTGGCATCCCTCTCTCGTGAAAACTCGACCGAGAAGTCCGCAGCTCACCAGAAACAGATCCGCTTTACATTATTGATCCTTTCACTCTGGTCTATCTGTTTTCCGTTTTTGCTGGCACTGCTTAATCAGGTTCTGCATTGGGTCACTCTCTCGCAACTGACGAACGTCGTCTTCGTGACAGGACTGATGACACTGTCTGCCATGGCTCTGATCCTGCCTGCTGTTTTCTGGGCTACCCGCCTGTGCTGGCTTGCGACAGTGACTGCCGACGATTTCAAAAACTCCCGCATACTCCTGCATTCTCAACTGGCCCGTTTCCTGACTGGAGTCAGTGCTTCACTGATTCTGTCTGCTTACTGGCTGGTTCCTGCATTCGGCTGGGCCGGAACTTTGTTGATCCCGCTCACCGCCACACTGTTTTTCTGTTGCATCCCCTGGATTGGATCACTCTGCGAGAGTTATCTGCCTGAATACTCACACTGGCTCAAACTGGATATCTTCCAGCAACTGCTGCAACCCTCTACCGATCGCACGCCTGCTCAACGCGCGGTTGCACCTCCCCGTATTCCAAAGGTGATTCAGGTCGGCTCTTATGTAATGAGCGTGATTACCGGCGTTCTGCTGGTGACCGTCAGTCGGATTCTGTTTCAGCTCTATCCAGATTCCCTTTACCTGAAAGTCACTATCTGGGCAGGATTTCTGCTTGGTATCGCAGTTGCTTTTGCGTTCCTGCAGGCCCGCAAGCCAGGAAAACTCGTTCAGACAACTTCCAGCCTGTCACTTGTGGCGGCACTGACTGGCGTTGGCTGTCTGGCGCTGTTCCCGCTGCTGGTTTCATGGATGCTGTATGCCAATGCCTATATTGAATTCGCAATGCTGCTTTCATTCATCCGTGGTGGCTTAACGGCGTCCATCTTCTGTCTGCTGGGAACCTGCTGGGGTGGCTGGCTCAAACTCTCCAGTGCAGTGCGGTATTCTTCCAAAGAAAACACTACTGTTACTACACTTCCCGTCTGGCAACCGCTTTGCCTGCTGGCCGGTATGCTTGGCTGTCTATGGCTCATCGGATCGGCTGACATCAAGCTCAAAACACTTACAATGCTCTCCAGCCTGGTATTACTCGCTCTGGCTGTACTCGTCCGACTGACACACTTTCGACTGCCGGCGACACGCTGGCGTGCCGCTGGCATCTTCTGCGGGCTGGCACTGTTCACTGCCGGTCTGCTCAATCACAACAATTATGATGTTCGTCATTCGGCCAAGCTGTTATTCTCGACTAACACTTTCACCGGATTACGTTATGGATTGAAACCCGAACTGCTCCCCCACCTGGATGAAGGCCGTTGCCTGTCTGAGGTGGAAGGACAATACGGTACCTTTACCATCTGGTCCTATCGGGAAAATCAGATCCAGATCCGCAGAAGTGGTCTGCCATTCGGCGTGACCACTGTGGATGCAGGATTGTGCCCGCATACTACCGGGGAACTCATGCCCTTTGTAATTCCCGTGATTTTACATGAGCGTCCTGCAGATGTGCTGTTTCTCGGTCTGGGTGCCGGTGTGGGTGTGAATTCCAGTCTCGACTTCCCCGTGCAACATGTGACCTGCATGGAACCGGATCGAAGCCTCGTCAAATTATATCACGAAGAGATTACCCCACGAAATGCTATTTCCGCTTTCGATTCAGAACGCGTCGAACTGGTTCAGACCCCGATCGCATTAGCGATGGCAGCCCGTGCAGATGCGGAAAAGAGATATGACCTGATCATCAGCAACCCGGTCCAGTCGGTTGTCACACAATCTCAGGCAGAGTTCACCACCGAGTTTTATCACAATGTTTCGCGGCATCTGAATCAGGATGGCATTTTCTGCCAGCGTTTTCAGCACATCGATTTTGGTGCGCAGCCATTGCGGGTGATGGCGCAGACGTTTCGGTCTGCATTCCAGCAGGTTCTGGCAATTGAAATAGCCAACGGTGAAACGCTGTTTATGGGTACGAATTCAGAACTCGGTTTTGTCAGGAACAACCTGATCGAACGAATCCAGGCACCACAGGTCAGACGCACGCTGGCACAGGTTGGCTGGGACTGGTCAGTCCTGTTGAATCTGGCAGCATACTCAGATGACGCTCTGGCAGATATGTCCGCCGATGTCAAAACTACCGTCAACAATACCTCAAACGGAAACTTCGCTTTCAGACTTCCCTATGAAATGATGCGCTGGGGGATGAAGCAGGAAGAAATCCGGAAAATGGTCTCTGCGGAAATCCACAGCGAGAACCCGACCAGAGAATACCGCAGCAGCCGCCTGCTGAACTGGATGGAGGGCGAGAAGAATGATCCGATCATACTCAGACGCCTGTCCGAAGTGACGGCGCAGAACAATCTGATGGCTCGCTATCCCGATCAATACTGGAAATATCGCAAACCGGCCAAAGATCAGATTACAGAAAACCCGCGTTCGCTCATCAGGCAGGTGGCAGCAGAAAATCTGCACAAAGAAGATTACATTCACGATGAAGATAAACGCCGCATGTATTACTTTAAAGCGCTTTCGGACGCAATGGGGACAGCAAATCCCTCGATCGATCAGATTGGTCGCGTGACGATGTTTACTTCCACTTACGATCCGATGATCAGTTACTTCATGCATGACGAAGTCGCAGAGCTCTACAAGAAATCTGATGATGCACCGGATGTCCTTGAATTTTCGCATCGTCTCCATGCCATCAATTATGGTGCCGCCAATGATCGCTCGATTGTTTCCATTGTACGAGCCTTGGAAATGGCGGCGACTGACCCGGAGCTGTTCCAGAAACCGGGGCAGCAGTGGGATCATCTGAACGGCTTGCTGCAGGCTCTGAAATATCGCTGGGACAACCGCTCTCAGGCGCGACCTGTCACTTCGAAGCAGGCTTTGCATGACATCGAACTCAGCATTTCCGGAATCGAACAGGCAATCGCCACGATGGATTCCCTGCAACACCGCGTGAATGTCAGCGAGCAGGACTGGCAACTGCGAAAACGGGTTCTGGAACGCACACTGGTGCGTCCGTTGGAGACCTATCACGCGCGGGTACTGCCTCATCACTATAAGAAATCCCGTGAAGAGCGAAAAAAACTGCTGGATGGACTCAATCTACCGACGGTACCATCACTGTAAATGTATCGCTCACTTGACTTTGTCGCCTGCACTTTTGCCCCGCTGAGGAAAAATCGGAAACACTGAATCTTTTTGATTTCCGAACGGGTATACTGGACGGCTGGGATTGCATTTCATTTTATTTAAAATCAATCCCTGGCAGAGCTGATCAGGGAATCCCTGCACAATATCTCATTCCGATTGTGTCTCTACTCCGGTCAGCTTCGCGTTTTAAAAGTGTGAAAAAACGCATCACTTTTCAATACGAATCTCAACACTACGGCAAAGGCATCGTATGAGAACCTCCTGCATTTCGGGCTCCCAAGGCATGTTTAAAAAAACTCTGCTGCACTGCGGACGTCTCCTGTCACTACTTGTCCTGATCTGTTTGTGTAGCAGCACCCTCCTTGCGCAGGAACCGGAGTCGGGAAAACCCGAAGCTGAAAAGAAGGATGAGGAACAGGAAAAAAAGACCGCAGGCCTGGAAACGATCCTCCCCAAACCACTGCTCATCATCAATATCGCCAGTATCGAACGGATCCTCTCGGACATCGATTTCATTTTCGAACTGGCAGCGCGGCCTGAAATCGCCGAAATCGCTTCAGCCTCCCTGGCGAATGTGAATGACCTGGAAGGCATCGATAGAAATAAAAACCTGGGTGTGGAACTGTATCTGAAAACCGGATTACTTCCCCAGCCGGTCCCGACCATGTATCTGCCTGTCAAGAAGGTCCGTACCTTTCTCGATACCCTGGAAGTGATGATTCCAGGTGACGAGGAAACCATCACGAAAGCGCAAGACCGGGATGACCTGTATATTCTTGACGGTCGGCGAGGTAACTCGGTGATTCGGTTCCAGGATGATTATGTCCATATGTTGTTTCAGGGTGTCGAGAATGAAACCAGCCTGGACATGATCAGCTCCCGTGACTTCGGTGATCCCGCGCAAAAACTGCAGAACCTGTCTGCCGACTATGACCTGGCTTTTAAAATTGATCTGAATGCCATTCCCGAACTGATGCGTACCACATTCCTGGGCTTCTTCCGTACTGCCATCGAAACACAACTGCAGCAGCGGGACGGTGAATCCCAGGCCGCCTATGAACTCAGACGCATGTCGGGGAAACAGAATCTGGAAAACATCGAATATTTTCTGAGCGAAGGCCAGGAAATGGTGTTCGGCGGTCGCATCGAAAAAGAAGCAAAACGGGGAGTTGTGGACATGCTCATCAAAGCCAGACCGAACAGTGATCTGGCGCGCGCTGTGAAAAACATTCCCGGTAAAGCCAGCTACTTCAGCGTAATCACTGCGCGCGAGAACCTGCCACTCGCGGTTTCCGCTTCCATGAATATCGCTCGCCGCGATCGACTGATCTACCAGAAGTATCTGAACTATTTCGAGAAACTGCTGAGTGAAAAACTCCTGACCGAAGAGGAACGCCTGCAGAATACCAGTTCGATTCAACAATTCTTCGCCCCGGTAAAATCGATGGTCGACAAAGGGCATATCGATGTATTTACCCAGCTGGTCTCCACGCCAACTAAAAAATTTGCCTTGATTGGCGGCATCAAAGTCGCCCCGTCATCAAATCTGCCTGCTGCCCTGCTGGATATCATCAATCGAATCGATCAACTTCCCGATAACAAAATGCGAATCTTTACGAATGCAGAAACCGTTCAGGGAATCGCCCTGCATCAGGTCCAGCCCGAATCAGAAACAGCCGATGATAAACAACAGCGGTTTCTCGGCGGGGTTCCTTCTCTGTATATTGGAGCAGACAATGAAGTGATCTGGTTTGCCATGGGAACGGAGATTGCCGTCGCCGCTTTAAACGAAGCGATGGAAACACTTAACACAGCAACACCCGAAGCCAGAAAAGAACAACGTACCGCTCCCGTGCAGATGGAATTTCATATACGTCCCTGGCTCAACCTGTTTTCCGAAGCGGAAATCCAGGAAAGCGGCATCATGTCGATACTTGATAACGCCTTCCAGAAAGAAAACGACCTGGTTCTGGTAACCACACAACCTACCGAAACGGGTGTCCGCACCCGGATGCAGTTTGATGAGGGCTATCTGAAACTGCTGGGCATTGCGATCTCGAAACGGTTTGACAGGAATCAGGAACGACAGCTGGAACAGAAAAACAAGAAAGCCCGTGAACTCGAAAAGAACCCGGGGATTGATAACAACTGACCCTGGTGAAACGGGGGCAGTTCACTGTCGCTCGCTTACTTCTTCTTGATTTCCAGGTAATGTTTTACGAACTGTTCCTGCGGCATGGAAACGGTTAGATCGATGTTTGCCTCTTCAAACAGTTTCCGCATCGAACGGCTTTTTTTCCATTCTTCCGGAGAGACAGAACCGTCTTTATCCCGGTCCACCAGTTTAAAGAAATAACCTGCCTGGGCAACCAGCGGATCGGTAGTGGGAGCGGAAACCTGAACCGACTCTGGTTGTGATGGCTTTTCAGGTGTGGACTGCTTCGGTGTTTCAGTTGATCCTGAAGCAGATGTACTGCCGCCCGTAGCCAGAGGGTTCGCAGCAGGCTGTCCGGTGTTCAAAGCGAACATGAAAGAAGCCGCACTCCGCTGTGTTTTCCCTTCTTTGGCAAGCTTGATTTCTTTCGGCGTGAGATAACCATCGCCATTCAGATCCATCGTGAAAAATTCACTCAGCTTCGTGGGATTGTTTTTGCGCCATTCATACAGACCTATCTGACCATCCTGATCCATGTCGTGGGGCACAAATTCCTGATTCAGATCGACTGTCGTGCGAACAGGTTTCGCCGGTTCATTTTTGGAAGAATTACCCGAGGAACTGCCACCGGAACGACCACTTGAGGAAAAATCTGATGAGCCTCCTCGATCCGGTTCAAACGATCCGTAGCGGCTCCGCATGGCGTCGCGGTCGAATCCTCCACTTCGGTCATCGTTACCGTCGTCCCCATCACCGCCGGGCTGGGAAAAACCACCCGGAGGCCCACCAAATCCCCCCGGTGGACCACCAAAACCTCGCGATGAGCCGAAACGACTGCGATCATCACTGCTACGGTCTCCGCCACCAAAGGAGCTCCGCTGACTACGCATCCGCTCCATCACCTGAGGCATGATCCGCTCAAATTCCTGCTGACTCATATCGCGCGATGTATTCACACCGGCTGCTTCCAGAGTTTCCTTGAAACGCCCGGGCATCTGATCAAATTCCGAAGCCTCAATTACCCCGTTTCTGTTGCGATCCAGAAACGACATGAAGCCGCGTGAGCGGCTGTCACCACCGGGCTGCGCATACGCCAGATCAGCGCAAAACCCTACCAGCAGTACAGAAGGAATCAGAAGAGTGGCAAAACGGAACATTTTCTTACTCCGCAGCATTTAGAGCGGTCTTCAACAGGTATTACCGTGTTTAATAAACAGATACCGTGATTGTGCGCATCTGTCTGCCAGAGATGCAAGCCGAATTTCGATATCTGACACTTCTAACACCGGTCGCAGGGGAACAGGTCGATGAATTCCATAAGAATCCCCGAGATCTTTGAAACGAGCTGTAAACTCTTGAAGTATAATATGATAGCACCCGTTTTACTTAAATTGTCTTGTATTTGATTTTGAGGCAACTTAGCCTGTATGAGGTGAGATCCAGCGATAATACAACCACAGTCAGGACAACAATCTGTTTGTGGCACTTTTTGAAACTGAATTTCCGACACTCCCAAACAAATATACACAAGAACATATAAATTGATTATTTTTACGCCTGATATCAGAATCGCCATGCAAATGATGACAAATATCAAATCCCACGTTTTTTTTATCATCACCCTGATGGGTCTGATTCCCTGTTCCGAAATCCTCATAAATTCCGTACATGCACAGGAATCTGAAGACCGCGGTGAGAGACGTGACCGGGGTGGCTTCGGTGGCGATCGCGGAGGTTTTGGAGGGGACCGTGGCGGATTCGGAGGCAGAGGCGGGTTCGGCGGAGACCGTGGTGGTTTTGGCAGTCGAGGTGGATTCGGTGGCCCCCGGGGCGGAATGGGTTCACTGGTCAATCGGGAAGAGGTTCAAAAGGAACTCCAGTTGACTCCAGATCAAATCAAGCAGCTTGAAGAAGCCGCTGCAAGTATGCGACCCACTCGCGAAAGTATGGAACCCTTCATGACGCGGCTCCGCGAAGCCCAGACGGACGAAGAACGAACTAAAGTCCGGGAAGAAATGGGGGCATCGTTTGAAAAGCAGCGTACCGAAGGCGAAGCCAAAATGATGAGTCTGCTCAACGAAAAGCAGGCTGCCCGACTGAAACAGCTGCAATTACAGGAAGCCGGCTACCGACAGCTGACCAGCGACGATACCGCAAAACAGCTCAAACTCTCAGATGATCAATTGAAACAGATTACCGAACTGGAAGAACAGCGTTCCAATGCCCGCCGAGATCTGGGCCGCCGTGCAACTTCGGAAGAACGCGATAAAGTTCAACAGGAATTCGATCAGAAAATCGAAGCCGTGCTGACCAAAGATCAACAGACACAATGGAAGCAGATGCTGGGGCCTGCCCTGGTCACAGATGCAAAACCGGCTGAACCGGGCGCACCTGCTGTCAGCAGCAGTTCCAGTCCCACTTCACGACCCCGTCCGCAGATCCCCCTGGAACCGGAAGGACTCAAACCCGAAGATCGTAGCATCTCGTTCGGCGGTAGCAATACGGTCGCCATGAATGATGCAGCCAGCAAACCTGCTAACACTGATCAGCCACAGACGGCGAAGAAACCCGGGCCTGTCAACAAAATGTCCTTTAACTTCCGGTTTGCCCCCTGGGGTGATGTTCTGAAACTGTTTGCAGAATCAGCGGGTTACACACTCGACCTGAACGATGTCCCACCGGGAACCTTTAATTATTTCGATCAGGGATCCTACACTCCGACGGAAGCACTCGACATTATCAATGGCTATCTCCTGCAAAAAGGATATATCATTGTCCGCCGCGATCAGTTCCTGGTGGTTCTGAACATCGATAACGGTATACCTCCCAACCTGGTCCCGATTGTCGATTCGGAAAAGATTACCGAGCATGGTAAAAATGAACTGATGAGCGTGACCTTCCCGCTGGAAGGGGTCGACGTTAATCAGGTCGCCAAGGAAGTTCAGTCAATACTCGGGCCGCAGGGAAAATCAGTGGCCTTGAATACGGCAAACTCCATTATCGTGACAGACATCGGCAGTAATCTGTCGCGAGTGAAAAAACTGCTGGAAGGTGCCATGGCAAATGCAGGTCCTTCCGACATGGCTTTTCGTTCTTTTGAACTGAAATTTATTGACGCAACAGAAGCGGAAAAAATTGTCCGCAGCCAGTTCGGTCTGCCTGCTGCCACTCAAAATGTGAGTGCCAGCGCATCTTCCTCTTCATCGCGCTACTATGATTACCGTTCCAGAGGCAGCAGTCGAGACCGGGATCGAGGTGGTAGCCCTCCTCAGCCACAACCCGCCAAAGAATCCAACACTCAGGTGACCGCCGATCCGCGCACAAATCGACTGCTGGTCACTGCCACACCCGATCAGATTAAAATCGCTGAGGAAATTATCAAGTCAATCGACGTCGATGAAAACAACCCGCTGGGCCCCGGAGGCAATAAACCCTTCCTGCGGGTTTATACCGTCAGTTCTGCTGACTCTCGCGAAGTGACCAAAACTCTGGATGCCATGATGCCAGGTGTCGTGGTCAATGAAGATGCCCGCAATGATAAAATTCATATTCTCGCCACACATAAAGAACACGAAAAACTAGAAGAAATGATCCGTCAGTTGGACGGCGAAGGGGGCAGCCAGTCTGTTTCTGTAATCAACCTCAGCTTGCTGGATCCCATTTCCGCCACCACCACGCTACGGTCACTTTTCCTGCGCGATGGTGACGATGCCCCGACGATCGAAGCCGACCTGCTGGGTCGTCGCCTGTTGATTCGTGGCACTCCCGACCAGGTAATTCAGGTCAAAGCGCTACTGGCCCAACTGGGCGAAGATGGAACAGGTCGCGCCAATGACTCTCGTGAACGGGGCCCGGTCCGGACAATTCCACTGGGCGGCCGGGATTCCCGGGAAATCATGGATCTGATCAATAAACTGTGGTCCGCATCATCGGGTGAAGAAAACCCGATCCGGATTGTGGTCCCCTCTGAAAACAACCTGATCCGCGAGCGCATCATCGGTGGCGAAGAAGAAGAGGCCCCGAATCGTAACCGGGGTTTTCGCAATCCATCACAAAACACCAGTGCACCTCTGAATCGACCGATTCGGCAGCAGCAGCCTGTACGTGATGCCGACCAGCGACGATTTTTCTTCACCGCCAGTGATGAGAAAACAGAAGCTGCAGCAGAACAGAATGACGAGATCGATTCCGGAAAAACTCCGGAAAAACCACAGCAACCAGCAACCGGCGAGCAACCTGCTGAAGGTCCGCAAGCTCAAAAAAAGGATCCGGTGGCGGTTTCCACCAACGGAGACAACCTGATTATTTCTTCGACTGACCTGGAAGCCCTGAATCGGCTGGAAAAAATGATTGATGCACTCACGCAGGCGATTCCTCCCAAAAACCA
>NZ_CAXAVM010000106.1:0-23081 GCF_963972345.1 uncultured Gimesia sp.
TTCCCTGCTACCTCCTGTTGTCTGCGACAACCTCGAATTCCATTCGAGGTCACCCTGCGGGAATGTAGCAGGATGCCATGATCAGCTGGTTCGGGTGTGGACAAACTGGTGTTATTTTGTTGACGTGGGCTGTCGTAGTGTCATAATGTCTATTTGTGCGGGCTTTATCTGATTCAAACTTTCACATCGTGAAACATTGCTTCTTTTCAGAACGCATGGCAGCCTGTCTTTTCGCTTTCTCCCTCTGTCAGCGGCGAGACAGACCTCAAACGCAGGCTGGTATGTTTTGACAACTCTGATTTGAAAGCAGGTGGAATGATGGATCTGATTGACCGGATGAAAGACATTGCCTCACGGATTCCCAAACAGCGGGAGTACACGTAGACCGAAGAGGCCACCAAGAACGCGTTTGTCATGCCCTTCATCAGTGCGCTGGGCTACGACGTGTTTAACCCCCTGGAAGTCATCCCCGAGTTCACGTCGGACGTCGGCATCAAGAAGGGGGAAAAGGTCGATTACGCGATCACCAAAGATGAGAAGATCATCATCCTGGTCGAATGCAAATGGTCGGGAGCCGACCTGGACAAGGTGCACGCATCGCAGCTCTATCGTTATTTCTCGGTCACGTCGGCCCGGTTTGCGATTCTGACCAATGGCATTGAGTATCAGTTTTATTCGGACATCGATGAGCCGAACAAAATGGATTCGAAGCCCTTCTTCGTGTTCAACATGCTGCACATCGAAGATCACGAGATCAACGAACTCAAGAAGTTCACCAAGTCGGCGTTTTCGCTGGAAGATATTCTGACGACCGCCAGCACACTCAAGTATGCAGGCTCGATCAAGAAGATCCTGGAAGAAGAACTCAAGGCCCCGTCGGAAGACTTCGTGCGGTTCTTTGCCTCGCGCGTGTATGACGGCCGCCTGACGCAGGTGGTGGTGGAGCAGTTCACGAAGATTGTGAAAGACGCCCGCAGCCAGTTCATCAACGAGCGGATCAACGAACGTCTGAAGACTGCCCTCTCCGCCGACCAGTCGGAAAGCGCGTTTGTCGAAGCAGCAGACGCCAGCGAGAACGGCGAAGACACCTCCCCCCGCGACGGCATCGAAACCACGCCGGAAGAACTGGACGGTTTCAACGTAGTGAAAGCGATCCTGCGGGAAGTGGTGGATGTCTCACGAATCATCATGCGCGACACGAAAAGCTATTGCGGCGTCCTGCTGGACGACAACAACCGCAAACCAATCTGCCGCCTGCGGTTCAATCATTCACAGAAATACCTGGGCCTGCTGACAAACAAAACCGAAGAAAAAATCGCGATTGATAACGTGGATGATATCTTTAAGCACTCAGAGCGATTGAAGGCTGTGATCGGGGAGTATGAGGGTGGGAAGGTTGATTGTATAGAAAATAGTATCAATGAGTAATCATACTCTAATAAGGATCGAGAAAGTGTGCTTTAATTTTCAGAAACTTATAGACTCATTACCACTTTTTGTTGAGTCACTTGCTTGGCCGCTTGTTACGTTGACAATTGTGTGGATACTCAAAAATGATATTCATGATGTGATAACTCGAATTGCAGAAGCAAAATTTCCTTGGGGAAGTATTGCTTTCGGTGATTCGAAGGCAGATATGTTGCCAGTAGAAACTACGGGAATTAAAGACTCAGATTCAACTGATTTCAGTTCTGTCCATGTTGATAAATTTGCGAATCTTTACTGGCTGGCAAATGATATCATGTGGACATCAGGTGCTTTATTACGAAATGGGCCTCGCGATGCTTTGATGCGTGGATTCAGGCAAATACTACATCACCTGAATATTATTGGTTTGGCAGATTCGGAGCATGGCAAGTTAATTGCAGAACTCAATCATGCAGTTCTATCTGAAGATTCCCTTACAGCTGAATTTCGGTCAGAAGTTGCATCTAAGCTTCAAAATGCAAGTTATAGAATTGGGCATTTGCTTGCTGGTCAACAAGAGGGATTTGATAATGGACTAGGCACTAAGAATAAATAACCTTTCACTGCTCTATCAAGACGTTGTTATTTCTGGATCGCTGGCGGGTGTTTGAAATTCATCCATGACTTATAGTTTAAATCAGGTGTCGGCGTATTCCGGGAATCGATTCACGGCAATTTGAATGAGACGCATCAAGTCGCGGCCTTGGCCTTTCGTTAAAGATTTCCAAACGGAAAAATCATGATTTACAGGAGCTGAATCGGGGGTAGCGTGAGGCCATGGATACTCTGTATTGGGTCCATTGTTGGCAAGAGCTGGAGAAATTCGTTCCAGGTCATAGGCGATTGGTAATACCGATCTCAACCAACTTTGGAATTGATTATAATTTGTAAAAGTAAAAAGAGTTGCAATTCGCTCTCGATCTGTCTGACGGATTTGGCCTAAGAATCTGAGAAAATGAACAAATCCAGCATGACTTCTTGGAGGAGGAGAACCAGACCTCCAGAAATATGCCTTTGCGATTTTTTCAGTCACCATCTGAAGGTAATGGAGGGTGTGGCATTGAGCGATACCAGCACTCTTTAAGAGCAGAAATGCCTCATGATCAGATTTTGCCTGGTGCCACCAATGTTCCTGATAACGATTCATTGGGGAAGAGTTTCAAACTGGTCATTGGGGAATGCGATCAAATCGTCAAGAGACCAGCCGTTTGGCAATGACAAATTATCAGATTGAATCTGTTGCCATTGTGCAGGTGTCACATCAAGAACAAAGAGTCTGTGAGCATTTTCAGTTCCCGTGTCGATACCAAAATCAATTGGTTCCAACGAATCCTCAGTACGATCTCCTGACAACGTATTGATTTCAACAAAGCGAATTTCGCGTGCATCTGCATTCGTAGGCAGATAGAAGATCTTTTCGATTCCAGGGTCAGTTTTAAGATGTTCTTGAGCATACCAGCTTGCCCAGGAGTCTCTGTTAAAATTATCTGGCATGATTCTTGGTTCCGGTTATTACTGATTCATAGTCATTGTAAATATCCATTGCGGGATCGTTCCAGTCGCTGGATTCACAGGAACGGACGAGCTGCCTGCGGAGGTCTTCTTCGGTTACTTCATCCGAACGACCCTTGCTGACGTCTCCAGAAATTTTCGCATAGATGTCTTTTCTTACCAGGACACATTCCGTCCCTTCGACATCCACGGGGATTTCTTCGCCACGAGAAATCGCCTCTGCTTGCTCTTTTGTCAGTTTCATGGGACCCTCCAAAGGAATTGTTACAGACCAACAGTAATGTGGCAATCTAATTTATCAGAGACGGTCTGGAACAATGTATATTATAGAATAATGCTCTATCTGGATCAGGTCAATCATCAATTTTGTAACGGGACAGTAGAGAATATTCTGGAATGGCTAAGGTTCATCTTGCACGAAAAAGGGGGCAGGAGTCGATGGGATGACTCCTGTCCCCTTTAGCCTTTATCCAATAACAGAAGAACTAAAAGTGGCGAAAAACACTTTGATTTAGACAGGGAAGTACGCAGTGGGTATAATTAAAGGTAATCCCTACCTGGAGCGGTTCCAGGCGAGTCCAGGTGGGAAATATTGGATAAAGGACTGGTACAATGGATAAGCCCAATCTTGGTGAGCCCGACGCGCATGTGATGATGCGGCATGCAAAAACAATACTGCGTTTTCTGCTGATTTTAGCACTGATTACTACGAGCGTACTCTTACTATTCTTACCTCAGGCGGCCTATCTGGCTGCATCCGCAGTGCTTGTGCTGTTTATTGGTTTCGTCATTGTGAGTTACCTGGAACGGCAATCACAAGCGAAAGTGCTTCGCAGCAGAAATCAGTCGAACATTTCACAAAAAGAAGTGGAAATGGATGTCCAATACGCGGGCATTTATACCGCCATCGCCTTGACGCTGTTCTTAGCTTTGGGGGTATTAATCCTGGCAGCAACCCTGGTCGAAGACTGGTCGATGGTGGGTATGGTCGCAGCAGTTTTCTTTCTCATGTCGGTCTTTCTCCTGTTCCCTTTCATTCCGCTGTTTATCAGAGAAGCAAAGTACGAAGAACGAGATAAGCTCCAACACGAAGCTGAGCTTCATGAAGAACCAAAAAAATGAAGCTGCTATCAAATGGATTGATGAATAGAAAAAAGGGGCCAGGTGTCAATTAATCAACTCCTGACCCCTTTGATCTCCCTCGGCTTAACAGATATTGAATCGCGCCTGCCACCGGACTTTTCGGTACTCCTGCTACCCATTTTCTGTTAAGCATATGACGTATTTGGCTAACCTGCAGATAAACAATAACCTTGTTTCGGTGGGTATTTGTTCAAAAGATCCAGGAGCCGCTGACATCTTTCAATCGAAAAATCGTGATCATTCGATCCTTCTATTACATTAAGTCGCTTGAAATTATCCAGAATTATTCTGACTTCCTGTTTGAATTGTTCGACATTGGTTTCATCAATTTCTAGATACCCTGTGAAGGCTAATTTCAATAATTCTAAGTGATTCGAGTCTATTACGGGATGCCAATATTCACGAGCTTCATTACTACCGCATACGGGAATTGCAGTATCAATATCCTCCCCTTCTTTAGAACAATAAAATGAGTGCCCCATGTTTTTTCCTTCTACAATAAATATAAATTATCCTATCAAACTATATGATAATTCCCAATCCGTTATATCCAACCTGCTGTTTTCTTTACATCCCTTTTTCACCAAAACTATTATATTGTTGTAACAATAATGGCTTGTTAGAAATGAATTTTTTTATCTAGACGGGGCCACTGAAAATGTCTAAATTTAATTGCGTTATCACAGCATTTCTCGCTTCATTTTGATGAATAGGAAAAAGGGGTCAGGAGTCAAAAAAAAGAATCCTGACCCCTTTGATGTAGCTCTCACAACGGATATATCGAGAAGTATTGTCTACATTTTACTGTTTCTGAAACTTCAGTAACTCACCCTGCTGGGCTGCCTCGATTCTGCGGGCAGCAATTTCGCAGTACTGCTCTGATGCCTCGAAGCCTATGGCATAGCGTCCCTCCAGAACAGAGGCGACCAGTGTTGTGCCTGATCCGCAGAACGGGTCGAATGCCAGACCACCGACGGGTACACACTGGATCAGACTCTGCATCAGTTGTGTAGGCTTTCCAGTCATGTGGTGTTTATCAACCTGCTTCACACCGATTGAATAAGAGCCTGCAAACGGTCCCCGATCGGTCAATCGAGGTACAATTCCTTTAGTACCCCAGGGGATGTATTCGCACTGGTGCCGAAAGTATCCTTTGTGTGGTGCCCTGGCCCCGCCTCCCTTGTCCCAACTGATCAGCCCTTTATAGCAGAAACCGCCTGCCTGGATTGCATCGGTCGTGGTGGCCAGCTGCCGCCAGTCTGTGAAAACCAGACAGTATGCCGAGTCTTTACAGGCGTTGAATGCCTGGCTGATCCAAAGTGTGCACCAATATTTGAATGATCTTTGATCTCGGAAGTCACCGCCAAAGGAAGGACGGCCGAGGGTGTTACCACTATGGCAATACTTTTTAGAGGGATCGGCTCCTACAGCACTGCCTGCTGCACCTGAGCAATACGGAGGATCTGTGATCAAGGCATCAATTACATTAGCTGGTAGATTGCTGCTTAGTTCAAGTGTATCACCTTGATAAATGGCAATCCCTTTTGATTCAAAAAACGGTTTACCCAGTTTTTTCCTGGCTGCTTCATATTGTCGGTTCTTTCTGCGGGTCATTTTTTTTCGAGCCATCAGTTTCTGTTCTCCATTCAGTTAACTTTATGTAGTGGCCTCGATACCAGATCGTTTGTTGGGTGCCACTGTCGGCTTGTCCGACAGTGAATGTGTTGGGGTGTAGACTGTGCTTTCTCTTTTCATAACTGGTTGCCACTCTTCCTGTGAGATGTGATGTTGAGGCTCTTCTTTCTGTTCTTTTTTATCTGGATTGGGGTGTTTTCTGAGCACTGTTGGGCAAGCCAACAGTGGCACACGGGCATTCAAATTCATCGGATTCACTGCTCTATCTTCATCTCCCCTTGCCTGTGCCGATTCGTATCATCTGCTTCTGTATCTCTGCTGGTCTGCTCTGTGTGGGCTGGTGGGGTTGGTTAGCTGTAGAGGCCCAGGAGTTTGTCCAGGCGTTCGCGGGCCTGGAGTTGCTCGCGGATGCTCGTTTTGGGGTTGGCGATGATGCTCTTGTAGAAGTTCACTGTATCGGCGAAGTTTCGTTCGGCCTCTTCTTCATCCAGAAATAGCAGCAGTTCGAGGTCGGCGGCGGCGCGCTGGTTGCTTTCGCGGGCTTTGATTTTCCGACGGGCCGTCTGGATGTAACGATTGAGGGAACACGGCTTGAGGCCGGTTTCGGCGGCGAGTTCGGTTTTGATATTGCTGATCCGTGTGTTCAGATCCAGCAGAATCATGATCAGTTCGATCAGTTGAGTCTGTTCTTCAACGCTGAGACGCTGGCGGGTTTTGAGAAGGGAGTCGGTCATGAATTTCATTCCTCTCTGTGTGTTGAACGGGATACGGGTTGGATTACCTGAGACTGTGCTGGTTGGTCCAGCCGACGGGATGCGGCCGGATTGTGTGCTTGTGGGCTGTGTGCTGCTGGGTTGGGCATCGCTGGTCGATTCTCTTGTTGCCGGTGTTCCTGTTGAGGCTTCTGGCTCGGGTTCTGGCCCGGGTTCTGTTTTGCCGGGAAACGTGTCCGGTCTCCCCGGGTGTGTCAAGGATCTTCGCGAAGGGCGCGCGGGGGTCAAGGGGCATCTGAAAAAAACGAGTGGTCGATACGGGTTGAAGCCGGGGCGATCCGGGGCGACAGCCGGGCGGTCCCGGGGCGAAGCGTTGCGACGTGCGTTGACCCGCAGGCATACAGCGCGAACTACTGCCGTTTGTGCCGGTAAATTCCGGCGATTTTCACTGTGGATTCCAGTGAAAACCGGGAACCGGTGTCGCGTGTTTCAGTGCACTGTAAACTGGACACGCGCGCGACCCAAAACAGCGCTTATCGCCGTTGGCGCGCCGCGGTCAAGTGCAGTTTATGCAGCGGGAGTGCGGAAATGTGTAGCAGCTGGTGCGGGACGTTCAGTCCTGGAGGCGAATCGTGACGCTGGCGGCGTGGGCGGTGAGGCCTTCCTTTTCGGCGAGCAGCGTGATGCCGGGCGCGTCGT
Source organism: uncultured Gimesia sp. (assembly GCF_963972345.1). Lineage (NCBI taxonomy): Bacteria > Pseudomonadati > Planctomycetota > Planctomycetia > Planctomycetales > Planctomycetaceae > Gimesia > uncultured Gimesia sp. The sequence goes on from NZ_CAXAVM010000106.1 coordinate 7,170, forward strand.
TTTTGAGTCCCTGCTGGTTGTAGTAGATGACCGAGGAACGTTTGAGGAAGTCAATCGCACACAGGCCGTTGGCGAAGCGGGCGGTGCCTCCGGTGGGGAGGACGTGCGACGGGCCGGCGTAGTAGTCGCCTGTCGCGACCGGTGTGTAATGTCCCATGAAGATCGCGCCGGCGTTCTGGATTTTGGCGAGTTGCTGATCGGGGTTGGCGGTCGAGATGTGCAGGTGCTCGGGAGCCAGCAGATCGGTATAGCGGGCAGCTTCGTCTTCGTCGCGGGCGAGAATCAACGCGCCATAGTCGAGCAGACTCTGGCGGGCGAGATCGCCGCGCGGGAGCTCGTTGAGCTGACTGATGAGTGCTTCGCGGACGGCTTCGATCAGCGGGGCATGCCAGGTGATGAGGACGCCGGAACCGGGGCTGTGTTCGGCCTGCGAGATCAGATCGCTGGCGATGAACGCGGGGTTCGCGGTTTCGTCGGCGAGCACGATGACTTCACTGGGGCCGGCGATGCTGTCGATGTCGACTTCGCCGAAGACGTGACGTTTGGCAAGCGCGACGAACAGGTTACCGGGGCCGACAATTTTGTCGACGCGTTCAATGCCTTCGACGCCATACGCGAGGGCCGCAACGGCCTGGGCACCGCCGACACGGTAGATTTCGGTGATGCCGAGCTCCTGGCAGGCGGCGAGGATGTCGGTGTTGTAACCGCCGAAGTCGGTGGGCGGGACGACGACGACGATCTCTTTGACACCGGCGGTCTGTGCGGGGATCGCGGTCATCAGCAGTGTGGACGGATACGCGGCCGCGCCTCCGGGAATGCAGACGCCGACCCGTTTCAAAGGGAGATACCGCTGGCGAAGTTCGACGCGGGACTCCCCTGCTTCGCGGAGGACTTTGACGTCGTCGGGCAGCAGAGCCGACTGAAACTCGATGATGTTCTCGCGGATGCGACGCAGCGTGGCGAGGTACTCGGGATCGGCTTTGGCGTGAGCTTCTTTGAGTTCCTCAGCCGAGACGCGCATGGTCTCGGGGGTGAGCTGCTTGCGGTCGAGCTTTTCCGAGTAATCGAGGAGCGCGGCGAGACCTTTGTCACGGACATCGTTGCAGATGCGTTCGACGACTTCCTGCGGCGAGAGGGGTGCGCCGAAGAGTTCGATCGTACGTTGTCTGCCGGCTTCGGAGACGACATTGCCGCGCGGGCTGAGCTTTTCGCGGAGTTCGCTGAAGAGCGCGGTGGCGTCGTCGCGGGTGCAGTCGATGGTGGTGATGTCGAGTTCGCTGTGCTGTGTCATGAGTCGGGTATCAGTCTGTTACGCGATGCCGGGCACGGGATAGCTCTGTGCGAATTCCGCGATTTCCCCTTTGACGGTTTCGATGTTGGCTTCGTCTTCGGGAGCACCGAGGACTTTGAGGATCCAGGCACCGACCTTTTTCATTTCGTCTTCTTTCATGCCCCGGGTGGTGAGGGCGGCGGTACCGATGCGGATGCCGCTGGGATCGAGCGGTTTGCGCTGATCGTAGGGGATCATGTTTTTGTTGACGGTGATGCCGGCCTTGTCGAGTGCTTCTTCAGCGATTTTGCCGGAGAGATCAATCGCGGTGACATCGCAGAGCATGAGGTGGTTGTCGGTTCCGCCGGATGCGAGTTTGATGCCGCCGGCCATCAGGGTATCGGCGAGTGTTCTCGCATTGGCGACGATCTGTCGGGCGTAGGCTTTGAAGTCTTCGGTGGCAGCTTCCTGGAAGCAGATGGCTTTGCCGGCGATGACGTGTTCGAGTGGGCCGCCCTGGATGCCGGGGAATACTTCGCGGTTGAGATCTTTGGCGTATTTCTTTTTCATGAGGACGAAGCCGGACCGGGGACCACGCAGTGTTTTGTGAGTGGTGGAAGTGACGAAGTCGGCGACTTCGACGGGGTTGTTGTGCACGCCGCCCGCGACGAGGCCGGAATAGTGGGCCATATCGACCATGAGGACCGCACCGACTTCGGCTGCGATTTCGGCGAATTTGGGGTGATCGATTTCACGGGGGTAAGCGGAGGCCCCGGCGATGATCATTTTGGGTTTGTGTTCGCGGGCGAGTTTCGCGACCTGGTCGTAGTCGATCTGGTGGTTGTCTTCACGGACGCCGTAGGGCACGGGATTGTAGAGGGTTCCCGAGAAGTTCAATTTCATGCCGTGAGTGAGGTGACCGCCGTGCGCGAGGTCCATGGCGAGGAAGGTGTCGCCTGGCTTTAACACGGTGAAGTAGACGGACATGTTGGCCTGTGAGCCGGAGTGAGGCTGGACGTTGGCGTATTCGGCTCCGAAGAGGCTGCAGGCGCGATCGCGGGCGAGGTTCTCGACGACGTCGACGTATTCGCATCCGCCGTAATAGCGACGTCCGGGCAGGCCTTCGGCGTATTTGTTCGTGAGGATCGAGCCGGCCGCTTCCATAATGGCGGCGCTGGTGTAATTTTCAGAGGCAATCAGCTCCAGGCCATTCTTCTGGCGCTGTGCTTCAGACTGAATACATTTCCAGATTTCCGGATCACACGACTCGAGCACGGACATTCCAATCAACTCCCATGGATATATGGTCAAATTCGGGGGTACAAACGGTACCTTCAGCAGGAAAAAACATATTTTGCTCCCTTATAATGAAGGATTGCCCTGAAAGCTACCCAACGGATTCCCGTATCATTATCCTCGGAGAAAGTTTACTGCTGTGGGGGTATGATATTTTTGCGACTGGCATTTGATAACCCCCTTTTTACTCGATATTTCTGATTTAATGTATTATTACTTGATCTATGTCTGAGACTGACGAAGAACAACCTGATCAACTGCTTCAAGGCTCCCCTGCTCTGCAGGGAGAACGCGTGGTGTTTACGGGCACGCTCGCTTCGATGACACATCAGAAGGCGGGCGAGTTCGTCGAGCAGCATGGGGGGCAGACCGCTCAGCATGTGAGCCGCCAGACGACGCTGCTGGTGGTGGGCGAAGAGGGTTGGCCGCTGGAGTCGGACGGATCGCCTTCGGTGAATCTGACGCATGCCCAGGAGCTGATTGCCGAGGGCGTTTCGATTCAGATCATCAAGGAATCGGACTGGCTGGCGCTGATTGAACTCCGCGAGCCGGGCGTGAATGTGGATCAGCTCTATACGCCGGCGATGCTGACGCAGATGCTGGATGTGCCCGTGGGGACGATTCGCCGCTGGGAACGCCAGGGACTGATCAAGCCGGCACGCAAGATTTACCGTCTGCCCTACTTTTCCTTTCAGGAAGTGGCGAGCGTCAGGCGGCTGTCACAGCTGCTGGAATCGGGAGTGAATCCGCGGGAGCTGGAAAGCAGTCTGCAGCACCTGGGGAAATTCTTCAACGAGATCGACGCGCCGCTGTCGCAGCTGACATTGCTGGCGCAGGATGCACAGCTGCTGCTGAAAGATGAGCGGGGGTTGATTGATCCGCGACAGGGACAGCGGGTGTTCGACTTTGGAACTGCAGAGACCGAAGTGCCTGAGCTGGCGGACGAGGAATCGTTCGAGGGGACGATTGAATTCACAGAGCATCTGCAGCCGACGGAACCGGTTGACCGGAGTGCGGACGAATGGTTCGATGAAGGCTGCCAGCTGCTGGATGCCGGCGAAGCGAAGCCGGCGATCGAAGCATTTCGACTGGCGCTGCTGGGGCAACCCGATATGCCCGAAGCCCATCTGCATCTGGCGGAAGCGTTGTATCTCAACGGAAATACCGAAGGGGCGCTGGAACGCTATTACGCGGCGGTGGAATGGGATCACGATTACATCGAAGCCTGGACGCAGCTGGGTTGCCTGCATAACGAGCTGGGCGATCCGGAGGCGGCGCTGCACGCGTTTGAGATCGCCTTGCAGGTTCACCCCGATTATCCGGATGCGCATCTGCATAAAGCGGAAGTGCTGCATCAGCTGAATCGGGTGGAGGAAGCGGTTCCCCACTGGAAGATCTACCTGGACTTCGACGAACTGGGCCCGTGGGCGGAACTCGCGAGACAGCGACTGCAGGAATACGACGACGGGGAAGATCTGCAGTTCCCCTGACGGTTGAATTGTTGGATTTGGTTGCAGTGAACTGCTTTCACTGATTCGTGGGCGGGAAATGTCTGTACGTCTGATATTCGGCTTTTGCCCGCTGCGCCCCTCCTTATAATTGTTACTCAGTTCTTTGGCATAATTGCTTGCTTCCAAAATGCTTTCGGGTTATGTTGTTATTTTGACGCCAAAATAAAACCCTGGAAGACTGGAACCAATTCCCGATGAAAATTGAACGCATCGAAACTCTGGTGTGTTATGCCCGGATGCGAAACTGGGTGTTTGTCAAAGTAATCACTGATCAGCCCGGCCTGTATGGCTGGGGAGAAGCGACGCTGGAGTGGCATACGCGTGGCGTTGCGGGGACGATTGAAGATCTGTCCCAGCTGTTGATTGGCGAAGATCCGCGGCGGGTGGAATATCTGTGGCAGATGATGTGGCGTCAGCATTTCTGGCACGGGAGCGGTGTGACGCGCTCGACGGCGATTGCGGGAATTGACCTGGCGCTATGGGACATTCTGGGGAAGGTTCACGGCGTGCCCTGTCATCAGTTATGGGGCGGACCGGTTCGCGATTACATTCGGCTGTACTGTCACCTGGGTGGCGGGAACATGGAGTCGTTCTACCAGACTTCGACCGACAATGCGGCTCAGTTTGCAGAGCTGGCACAGGCAGCGGTCGCCGACGGGTTTTCAGCGTTCAAATCGATGGCGGTTCCGCCGACGATGCCGATCGAGGGATTGAAACCGATCAAGGCAGCCGAGGATTGTGTGGCGGCGATGCGGGACGCGGTCGGCGATGAAGTGGATATCATGGTGGACTGTCATGCCCGCCCTTCACCGGCGATGGGGCTGCAGTTTGCGAAGGCGCTCGATCCTTACGGTCTGTATTTTTTCGAAGAGCCCTGCTGGCCGGAATCGATGGACAGCCTGGCGACGATCAATGCGGCGGTGACAACGCCAATTGCGACGGGCGAACGGTTGACTCACCTCGCGGCGTTTCGCGATCTGTTTGAAAAACGGGGTTGTGAAATCTGTCAGCTGGACCTGACCCACTGCGGTGGTTTCACGGAAGCACGCCGGATCGCTGCGCTGGCGGACGCGTACCGGATTTCGCTGGCACCGCATAATCCACAGGGGCCTGTGAGTACGGCGGCTTCACTGGAATTTGGATTCTCGCAACCAAGCTATATCATTTGTGAATCGGTGCATGACGATGTACCGTGGAGACAGGATGTGGTGGAAGAAGGTTTTGTGATCGATGCCAAAACGCGGACGGTCAAGCCGAACCAGAAGCCGGGACTGGGGATTTCGATTAACGAAGCCGAAGTGAAGAAGCATCCGTTTCAGCAGGAAACCGTGCAGCGCGTCTTCTACCAGGATGGCGCAGTCGGAGACTGGTAAGGCGCGGCTCACGCCTGGCGCTCTCAATTCTTCAATTTTCATTCAATGAACGGAACGACTCATGAGTGAATCGACTCTACAGGCGAAAACACAGTCTGCCTTTCGGGGACGGATTGGCGTGGCGACCGTTGATATCACGCCACCGACGGGAATTTATGCCCGCAACTGGGGGGCGGCGAAACATGATGTGGCGGATTGGATTCACCGCCGCCTGACTCTGAATGCGCTGGTTCTGAGTGAGACCAATTCGAAACAGCCGCTGGTATTTCTGGATGCAGATCTCGGCTGGTGGCGTTCGCTGCCGACATTTCACCGGTTTCAATCCAGACTGCTGGAAGAGTTAGGACTGGATGAAGCGTCGCTGATTTTCGGAGTCAGTCATACACATGCTTCGCCTCCATTGACTGATCCCGACCCGGATCTGCCGGCGAGTGCTTCACTGGCGGAGTACCTGGAGACGGTGTACCTGGCTGCTGTTAAGGTGACACGGGCGGCGATGAAGAATGCGACGGAAGCGGTACTGGAGTGGAAGACCGGATGTTGCGGACTGGCCTCAATGCGGGATCTGCCGGACCCGGAGGGAGAGCGGATCGTCTGTGGCTGGAATCCGGATAAACCGGCCGACGATACGCTGGTTGTAGGTCGGATCACAGATCTGGAGGGAGCGCTGCAGGCAGTGATTGTGAATTATGCTTGTCATCCAACGACGCTGGCCTGGGAGAATACGGCGATCTCGCCCGACTATCCCGGCGCGATGCGGGATACGATCAGGGAAACATTGGATGTCCCTGCGCTGTTCATGCAGGGCGCATCGGGTGAGCTTTCACCCCGCTATCAATATGTGGGTGATGTGGCAGTCGCGGATCGACATGGTCGCCAGCTGGCGTATGCTGTGCTGGCGACGCTGGAAGATATGGAGCCGCCGGGAACTTGTCTGAAATATTCGGGAGTGATGGAATCCGGGGCGCCGCTCGCTGTCTGGAAGCATGCGGTGGACAAGCCGGGCGTGAAACTGAAACGCATGCAGACCCGGGTGGAAATTCCTCTCAAAGACTGGCCGACTGCGGATGAACTGGAAGCGCAGCGGCAGGCGTGTACGGACCGGGCTCTGGAAGAACGGTTGCGGCGACGACGAAATATCCGGCGGGGAATCGGAGACGGCAAGACGCTGGAATTGCCGATCTGGGTGTGGCAGATGGGAGAGGCGATTCTGATCGGCAGCCCGACGGAAGCGTATTCCATTCTGCAGCGGGAACTGCGACGTCGTTATCCTGATCGGACGATTGCCTGTCTGAATCTGATTAATGGAACGACCGGATACCTGGCACCGGCGGAGTTGTATGATCTGGATCTGTACCAGGTGTGGCAGACGCCGTTTGAGCGGGGCGGACTGGAGCAGGTCATCGAAGCGATGGCAGATGCGATTGGTAAGATCATCGAAACGGAAACGGTTTGAGTTCGCGAAGAATTCCGAATAAAGAGACAGAAAGAACAAGGATATGGCGGCATTGATTCAGGGGGTCTTACCGGTTCTGCATACGCCTCTCTGTGAGGACGAGACGATTGACGCGGACGCTTTCGCGCGGGAAATCGACTGGTGTTTTGAACTGGGAGCCGATGGTGTGTGCGGCGCGATGGTTTCAGAAGTGCTGCGTCTGACTTATGAGGAACGACTGAATCTCACAAAGTTGATGGTGGAACTGACGGCAGGTCGAGGAACGGTGATTGCGAGTGTGGGTGCAGAGAGTACGCGGCAGGCGGTTGCCTTCGCATGTCAGGCCGAGGAAGCTGGTTGTGCCGCGGTGATGGCGATTCCCCCGGTGACGACAGCCCTGCCCGATGCGGCGCTGTGGGATTATTTTACTACGCTGGCCGAACAATGCAGTCTGCCGCTGGTGGTGCAGGACGCTTCGTCTTATGTCGGTCGTGCGATTTCGATTGAGTTTTACAAACGACTGCTGGACGAATATGGTCCGGAAAAAATTCTGTTCAAACCGGAAGCTTCGCCGATCGGACCGAATCTGTCTGCGCTGCGGGATGCGACGGGGGGACGGGCCCGGATCTTTGATGGTTCGGGGGGGATTCTGCTGGTAGACGCATATCGGCGTGGAATCAGTGGTACGATGCCGGGCGTGGATCTGCTGGATGGGATTATGGCATTGTGGCAGGCGCTGCAGGCAGGCGATGACGAAGCCGTCTATCGGATTTATTTTCCGATCTGTGCAATTGTGGCGCTGCAGCTCCAGGCGGGGCTGGATGGTTTTCTGGCGATCGAAAAGTATCTGCTGGTGAAGCGGGGGATTTTCAGTTCGGATCGTCGGTGTGAACCCAGCGCGTGGAGCCTGGATGAGGAGACCCGGACAGAGGTGGACCGGTTGTTTGAGTTGCTGATGAAATCATTGTAAAGATCGTTGCGGGGAGTGATGAGAGTGAATGAATCAGAAAACGCGTCCGCGCGAGAAGATGCGACTCCAACGCATGCCCGCTTCATGGTGCTGACGCTGTTGTGCCTGGTGGCAGCGGTCGCTTATGTCAGTCGCAATGCGATTTCGGTGCCTGCGAAGCTGATTCAGGAAGAACTCGATATGAGCCTGACCCAGATGGGCTGGGTGATGAGTGCCTTTTTCTGGAGCTATGCCCTGTCGCAGATTCCGAGTGGCTGGGTCGGACATGTCTGGGGAACGCGGCGTGCCCTGACCGCGTTTGCCATCCTGTGGTCGATTGCGACGGCGCTGACTGGCATGGCGACGGGGTTCTGGATGCTGATCGGTGTGCGTCTGATTTTTGGTATTTCGCAAGCCGGGATATTCCCGTGCTGTGCGAGTACAATTTCCAAATGGCTGCCCAAATCTCGACGCGGTTTTGCCAGTGGTCTGCTGGGAAGTTTCATGTCGATCGGGAGTGCCTTTGGGGCTTTCAGCATCGGCCTGCTGCTGCAGGGAATTCATTATGAAGGTCTCCAGATTCCGGGTCTGTCCTGGCGGACGATCATGTATCTCTGCGCGGTGCCAGGTTTCGTGTGGGCGTTCTGGTTTTATTACTGGTTCCGGGACCGGCCTGAAAAGCATCGAGGTGTGAATTCAGCAGAGCTGGAGATCATTCGTGGTGGTGAAGTCAAAGCAAAACCGGAAGCGGCGACAGATCAGGAACAGGATGAGCATGGCGAGTCGACCCCCTGGGGAGAAATTCTGACCAGTTTTTCAATGTGGATGATTTGTGCTCAGCAGTTCTTTCGGGCCGCTGGTACGATTTTCTACATGACCTGGTTTCCCGTTTATCTGCAGAAAGCGCGGGGCATTACCATCGCCTCTTCGGGCATCTGGACCAGTTTCCCATTGCTGTCTTTTGTGGTGGGAAATTTCCTTGGCGGGATTGCCGTTGACTGGGTCCTGCAGCGAACCGGAAGTCGCCGCTGGAGCCGACAGGGAGTGGCGATTGTCGCGATGCTGGGCTGTGGATTGTGTACCCTGTGTGCTTATTTCGTGAGTGAGATGAATCTGGCAATGACGTTGATTACAGTCAGCATGTTTTTTGCCGGCCTGGGAGGCGCCTGTGGATACACGGTGACGATTGATAAGGGAGGCCAGCATGTGGCGCCGATTTTCGGGATGATGAATATGGCAGGCAACCTGGGAGCAGCTTTACTTCCCGTGATTGTGGGAGCCATGTTCCAGGCTCAATTTTATAAACCGGTGCTGATTCTGATGACTGGCATTTATCTCGCTGCAGCGGCCTGCTGGATGCTGTTGAATCCCAACGGGACGGTGTTTGAAGAAAAGCGTTCGGGGAAGTGAGAGTAAAAAACTCTGACCAGCCGAAACCGGTCAGAGCGGAATGACGGGTGGTCTAATTCAGGCTCCAGAAGATGATATAGGTGCCGACGACAACAGTATAGCAGAAGGTGCAGACCATCATCAGCGTGAGAATTTTTCCCGCATGTGCATCATCGGTTGTCATCGATTCAATTTCTGTCTCTGTGTAGGGCAGGTCCTGATCGGGCTGTGGCTCATTCATAGATGTCGTCTTTATATATATAATCTGAGTGAAGTGATGCGTTTATTTTTCAAGCAGCTGGAGTAACAGGTTACTGGAAGGATATGGGTGTCCGCAATGTTGGACGAAGGCTTCGCCGTAGGCGGCACCAATTTTTTTGCCGCGGGCTGCAGACCAGCGTTCGGTTCCGTCGAGATATTCATCCAGGCCATGCTGTTTGCGAAGCCAGGCCCGCTGGCTTTCATGGCAGGCCAGCATCTTGATTTTGAGATCGAACGTTTCTGAGATATCGATGATAAACTGCGGTTCGATGGGGTTCCCGAAGTAGTCGCAGCCTTCGATCGGGTCGACATAGTACAGATGGGGTATCTTTTCCGTGGGAGGGGCTGGCTGAAACTGATGGGTAGTGTAGTTGGGAGCAGAAGCACCAAAGCAGGCATCGCGGACCAGGCGGCTGGTCATTTCGTGGTCACTCATGTAGTCGACCGGAGGCGCGGTGATGACGATATCCGGACGGGCTTTACGGACGGCTTCGGTGACCCGCTGGCGGGAATCCTGATCGATGACGATGGACAGATCGCGGAACTCGAGGCACATGTAATCGGCTCCCAGCATGTCGGCTGCTTTCCGGGCCTCGGCGCGACGGACATTCGCGATTTCCACCGGTCCCATCTCTGCACTGCCGCAATCGCCGGCGGTCATCGTGGCGATGGTGATGTGGCATCCCTGATTTTTCAGGAGGGCTAAAGTGCCCGCGCACTGGATTTCGATATCGTCAGGATGGGCGTGAATCGCGAGAATTCGTGGAGATTCTGCCTGATTTGCCATGGAAAATTCTCTCTCTGTACATTGTAGGTCAAATAAGTGGTAGTGAGCTTATCTTGAAACTATACTGTGTCCAGTTTTACAGTAGCGTCTCCAGAGGCAGTCGGATCGAGTATAATAGTACGAAAGACGCTATGGTAAAATGTGTTGTGCTCCAGTTATAATAAACATTCATAAAAAAAACACGCACACCGGAGTTACTGTTCGCGTGGTTACTTTCAATTCGCAGTTCAGTCCGGTGAAATCGTTATAAATAGAGATGTGATTCTGCTGGAGAATGGCTCCCCTCTTTCTTGCTTTACAGGTAAAATTCGTCTGATGGCTATCGATATTTCCCGCTCCGTTCATGTTACTCCCAAATCCAAATTTGTGCGACATACGAAAGTGCCTACCGTCATTTTCGAAACGTCATCTGAACTGGCCCGATATGTAGCCGGCGTGGTGGCAGATCTGATTCGCAAAAAAAACAATGCCGGCAACCCGGCTATTCTGGGGCTGCCCACCGGTTCGACTCCGCTGGGCGTGTACCGTGAACTGATTCGCCTGCACAACGAGGAACAGCTGGACTTCTCCAATGTGATCACATTCAATCTGGATGAATACTGGCCGATGGCTCCGGATTCGATTCACAGCTATCACAAATTCATGCAGGAGAACTTTTTTGATCATGTGAATGTGAAACCGGAGAACATTCACATTCCCCGTGGCGATATTCCGGCGGAAGAGGTGGATCAGTTCTGTGAAGAGTATGAACGGGCCATTGAGCAGTATGGCGGCCTGGATCTGCAACTGTTGGGGATTGGACGCTCGGGACATATCGGTTTCAATGAGCCGGGAAGTGCACGCAACAGTCTGACCAGGCTCGTAAACCTGGATCCTGTGACACGTCGCGATGCCGCGAGTGGCTTTTTCGGCGAAGATAATGTGCCTCATCATGCGATCACGATGGGGGTGGGAAGTATTCTGTCCGCCAAGAAAATTATCATTATGGCCCTGGGCGAACACAAAGCGGCCGTGGTCAAAAAAGCGGCTGAACTGGAAGTGACAGATGAGGTTTCCGCCAGTTTTCTGCAGACCCATACAAATTCCGTATTCGTGGTTGACAGCGCCGCGGCTGCTGAGTTGACGGCGGTGAAGACTCCCTGGATCGTCGGGAATATTGAATGGACGCCTCTTCTGGAGAAAAAAGCGGTCATCTGGCTTTCCAGAGAAGTAGGTAAACCACTGTTAAAGCTGGAATCGGATGATTTTCTGCACAATCACCTGCACCAACTGCTGCATCAGTACGGTTCTGTCGGACAGATTCGGGAGAGCGTATTTGATTCGCTGCTGGAAGGGATCTGTACCAAACCAGCGGGTGTGGATCCTCAACGTGTGATCGTTTTCAGCCCGCACCCCGATGACGATGTGATTTCGATGGGTGGCACATTGATTACCCTGGCCGACCAGGGACACGAAGTTTATATCGCTTACATGACCAGCGGAAATATTGCCGTGTTCGATCATGACGCGTTGCGGCATATCGATTTTGTCTGTGAATTTCATCAGCTGTTTCATGCGGATGATCGGGCGGTGCTGGAAAATCTGCAGAACCTGAAAGCAAGTATTGAGAACAAAAAAGCGGGTGATCTGGATACGGAAGCGATGCTGGGAATCAAAGGGTTGATTCGCAAAACAGAAGCGACTGCCGGTGCGGATGTCGCGGGAGTGCCCGAAGAACGCCTGCGGTTTCTGGATTTACCATTCTATCGCACGGGTCAGGTTTCCAAAAAGCCGATCGGTGAAGAAGATATCGCGATCGTGGCAGACCTGCTGCGGGAAGTAAATCCGCATCAGATCTATGTCGCCGGGGATCTATCCGATCCCCATGGAACGCACCGGGTTTGTGCAGAAGCTGTGATTAATGCCGTCAATGTGGTTTCCGAGGAAGGTGTGTCTCCGGAATTCTGGATGTATCGCGGGGCCTGGGAAGAGTATGAACCGCATGAGATTGAGCGGGCAGTTCCGTTGAGCCCGGAAGTGGTTCTCCGAAAACGGGAAGCCATTTTCAAGCATGAATCGCAGAAGGACAGTGCGTTCTATCCGGGGGGTGATAAACGGGAATTCTGGGTTCGCGCAGAAGATCGAACCCGAAATACAGCCCGAGTTTACAATGAACTGGGGTTGCCCGAATATTTTGCAATCGAAGCGTTCAAGCATTATCACGGCGAGCTTTGATCGGTTTTTGCGATCCCTCTTTTGGGAGTCTCTCCCCTGCTCTGATCAGGGAGAGCGGAAAACTGTCTGAAATCGGCCCCCGAATTGTAATTTTTGCCAGCTTCGTCTTGCCTTGAAAGTGGATTTTCGCGTAAAACTCGCGGCATAAAGTGTTAAACACAGGAATTTTGCTGAGGGAGTGGCAGAATTCGCTTCAGGGCGTCTTCCGCAGAACTGTAACGGTCACCATTCAGATTGACGCGGGCCAAACGTTACAGTACCCCAATTCGGGATCAGACTTTCGCGACCTCGGTACTTCAAATAGTGACAGACTCTCAAAGGAAGGAGAGCAATAAACGATGAGGCATCGACTTCAAATCTATTCGATCGCAGCAGGTTTGCTGTTAATCACCCAGTTCGGTTGTGGCAGCGGAGATACGGCAACGCCCCAGGCGGCAGGAAATCATACAGACGGTAAGCTGGATGGCGCCCCTGCGGATACGAAACTGGAATCCGTGCCGAAGGCTTCAATCACACAGGTCTCCCAGACAGGATCGGGGCCTGCCTTGACGCCGAATATGGTGCAGACCGCCAGCCTGGAACGCGATCAGCGTGACCTGGACGATCTTGATGGCGATGAAGCTTCGCTGGCGGATGAAGAAGTAAAAATTCAGGAACTCAAAGAAGGTTCTGCCGAGTGGAATGTGCGGGAGATTACCCGTCTGAAAGTTCAGGGATTCCCCAAAACCGAGAATGTCGATGAACTGAGAGCCGCCCGTACAGAGCGGAATAAGAAAATCATTCAACTGGCGATGGAAGCGGTCAAGCAAACTCACGCGGATCAGGAAAAGCAGCGCCTGTTCGCCGTCTGTATCAATCATCTGCTGGATGCTCATCTGCAACTGGCATTGCAGGGCGATCAGGAAAGTATCGATGCATTATACGATCATTCTGAGTCCCTGTTTAAACGGGATCCCAAATCACAGTCTGCTGCAGACGCCGGATTCGCAGTGGCTAAATTCGCGAATACGAGTGCTCAGCGATTTGCCAAACAGGAGCCCCGCTGGATTGAAGAATTCGTCAAGCAGTCACGTTTGTTTGCATCACGGTTTCCTCAGGAATCGGTGCGTGCTCCTCAGCTTCTGCAGGCGGCTGCCGAAACCAGTCAGCTTTATGGCTTGAATAAACAGGCGCTGGACTGCTGTCTTGATCTGGAATCACGCTTTCCCAAAAGTAATGAAACCGCTCAGGTACTCGGACTGTCCCGTCGTCTGAAGTTGAAAGGCAATCCTCTGCAACTGGCTGGCGAAACCATCGAAGGAGGATTTGTTTCGATCGATGATTATAAAGGGAGTGTGGTGCTGGTTGTCTTCTGGGCTACCACAGCGCGGCCTTTTATTGAACAACTGCCCGAGATTCAGGCGTTGTCTCAGAAATACCGAAAATACGGATTTGAAATTGTCGGGGTGAATCTGGATCTGGAAGAACCTGCCATCGATGCCTTTCAGGAAAAGACTCCTCTGGACTGGCGGCAGATCTTTTATTCCTCTCGAGACAAGCGAGGCTGGAATAATCCGGCAGCAGTATTTTATGGTGTGCGGACTGTGCCGATGCTGATGCTGGTGGATCATACAGGCGTGACGGAACTGGTGACTTCGGAAGCGAAAGATCTGGAAGAGCCACTGCGGTCGCTGCTGCGAAAGAAGACAGCAGCAAATGCGAATTAGACGGTGTCCCGTTTTAAAGCAGAGTCTTCACAAGCATTTGGACCTGGTATCTGAGTTCGAGAGACGCGATGGTTGAATGCGATATGTTCTAATCACAAAGAAACAGACTGAATGAAAAAAGCTCCGAAGGTTAATTGAATCTTCGGAGTTTTTTCGTAGTGTCAGTCAAAATTGATTTATGGAAGTGGCGTGGTGGGCTTGAATTCCTGCAGTCGTTCGCCAACCACTTTGTTGTCGGGCATCAGGGTTCCCATTACAGATGCCAGGGCCGTATTTAGTTTGGGATCTGTGGCGGTCTGGTAGGCTTCCCGGATTGAAGCAACATTTTTGGAATCAACGAGCAGACCGAATTTCTGGATGTGAAATGCCAGTTGCAGGGCGGCGATTTCTTTGACATCGCTGTCCATGGTTTTGTTTGTGACGATGGTGACCAGATCTGCCTGGGCTGTGCGTGTGGGGATTCCGCCAAGAGTGATCAGGGCATTCGCGGCCAGATTCCGGTCGGCGACCAACGGCAGCAATGGCTTTTCAGCGGGTGTCAGGTCATAGATCCTGCTGCGCTGGCTGGAAGCGATGTGCGACAGCCAGTACAGGGCGGCAGACCGGTATTCGGAACGGAGTTCACCGGTTAATTCAGGGGTTTTCAGGCTGTTGAGAAAAGGCCTGATCTGTGTGCCGATATCTTCTGTATTTTCTGATTCTACTACATATTGGACCAGCGGATAATGACGCGTTGCGTATTCGATTTTGTTTTTCAGACGCAGCGGGCCATAGATGATGATGGGGATATTTGCGGTTCGGGAATCAGCCCTGAGATTTGCAATGGTCTGTGAAAGGCCCCAGCGCATGATATTATATTCGAGTGCAATGAATTCGACATCCATGCGTGCGGTGGCTGCTTTGAAGCCTGCCATACCTGTTTGAGTGGACTGGGTTTCGTATCCGAGTTCGTGAAACAGCCCTGCCATTGTCTGACCTCGAGGAATGCTGCTGTCGACAAGAACTGCAGCCTGTTTTCCTTCTCCCCCTAAAGCACGGGTCAGGATGGCAATCACCCGGGTTGCTCCGGGAAACGTATGCGCGGGGTCGAGTTGCATGATCGTCGTCGCTGCGGCGAACTGCACGCGGCGGTCGGGATAATTCAAAGCAGCAATCAGTGAGGAATGCTGGTCCAGTTTCTCATACAGCAGATTGCGGGAACCAATCTGTCCCAGCGCTTTCAATGCCGCCAGTGCACTGGGAGTGTGTCCCTGTTTCATTGCCAATGACAGTACCTGACTGACTGCTTTAGGACCAGAGAGTAATGCCAGGTTGAAAGCAGTTCCTGGCCCTTCGGGAAGCGGTGTATTCCAGCCGACCCGGTAAGCTTCCAGCGCGAGTGTCATCGCGAGATAAAGCGTCTGTACGTCCTGTTTTTCCGGGGACATTTCCAGAGCTTCTTTGGCCAGTCGCTGACCTTCGATCAGCCCGACTTCCTGGGCTGGTAGTTCTTTCTGAACGACAGTCTGTTGAGCGCTGTCCCAGACCCAGATTTTCTGATTGTTTGAGGCATCCGTGTGATTCTTGTAAAACTGCAGGGCAGCGTTTTTTAATACCTGTTGTGCTTCGTGGCGGTTGAGCTCAAATACATTTCGTGGATTTTTGCCCAGGATTTTTGAGAGGGCCTGGCGGGCGGCAATTTGAACGCTCTGTTCCTGGCTTTGTGAAAAAGCCGGATTCCA
>NZ_CAXAVM010000107.1:0-23004 GCF_963972345.1 uncultured Gimesia sp.
CTGCAGGTTTGACAGGTAACGCGAACGGTAGGTCATCAGGCTGTCAGCGACTTCCAGAACGGTCTCGAAAATCGGGCTGGGAACTTCAGGCATTGGCACAAACGAATTTTTCACCAGGCTGATGATCTGCAGCGATCGCTCCACGCGCCGCCCCAGTTCGAGAAATCGAAATGCCTGGGTACGAGTCATGCTTTCCATGACAATCCCGCTGAAAGCGGCCAGTTCGGTAATCAGGTCGTCGGTAATCGTCAGCACGTCCGACAGGTTTGTTGTCCCGTAGCGGGGGGGCTGGAAACCTTTGTCGATACGACGAATGATGCGCCAGGTATCGAGTGAAATCCGGTCGCGTACAATCGAACCCAGGCGGAACAGTTCATCCACGATCGAACGGAGCGAGGTCGACTGCGATTTATCGAAGACGGCGGTTGGTAAAACGTGTTCGATGGCGGGTAGCTGGTGTCGCATTTTATCGATGGCGTAACCTGGTTCAATCTGTCCCTGATCAGCCAGGCAGCGCAGGAGCACCGGAACTTCCAGATCACTGGTGGAACGCGTTTCCCCGCTGAGTCGATTTACGGCGCTGCGTAATAATCGAGCCAGTGCCTCGGCCCGTTCGAGTTGTCGTCCCAGCCAGAAGATATTATCTGCGGCGCGACTGGGCAATTCTGAGCCGCTTCGCTTGAGCGAGATGGTTCGGCCCTGTTCCTTCAACAGTGTGACATGTTCGACGGGCTGGTCAGAGAGAATCCAGGCATCTTTACTCCCTTCCCCTTTGCGAATCGAAACTTCGAGTGGATCCAGGTTGGGGGAAGTCCGAGCGAGGGCACCCTGCATGACGGTATAAGAGTCGCCGCTGATGACAGCATAGGCACGCAGCGACAGATGTGCGGGCTGAATCTGTCCTCGCCAGACGGGCATGCTGGAACGGATGACTTTTTCCTGGGCAGCGAAGTCGGAGGGTTTCGACCTGATCAGTTCTGCCAGCTTCTTGGGTGACATCTGATTGAGTGACTCGACCGAAGGGTTGTCTCTGCCACGAATCCGAAACGTGGGATAGATGGTGAGCTTTTCCAGATTTTTGAGCACATAGTTTAACTGGTCCGGGACACCGCACCACCAGGAAGCGACGCCTGGCATCAGCAGTTCTGTTCCCAGCAGTGATTTACACAGGCGCGGCATAAACGCCATGAACGCAGCAGATTCCACCAACCCACTACCCAGCGCATTGGCGATGCCAACCTGGCCGGAGCGGGCAGCCTGGGTGAGTCCCGAAACGCCGATTCGGGAGGAGGCATTCAGTTCCAGGGAATCGCAGTCGCGACTGTTCTGACGACGGAAAATGACGTCCACCGGAATCAGTCCGCCGAGCGTTTTCAACATCACCTGGTTTTTACGGACAGCCAGATCGCCTCCTTCCACCAGGGTATATCCCAGGTAACGTGCGAGATAAGCGTCTTCAAAATAATTCGGGCTGGTCGGGCCATGGCTCAGCAGAACGACCCGCGGGTTTTCCAGGCTCTGGGGTGCCAGTTTTCGCAGCGATTCCTGGGCAGCGATAAAGAACGGGGCCAGCCGTTCGACGTTGCACTGATGAAACAGTTCGGGAAACATACGAGAAGTCAGAATACGGTTTTCCAGTGCGAAGCCAATCCCCGAAGCGGCTTCCGTCCGGTCTGCCAGAACCCACCAGTTACCGTTGGGAGAGCGGGCCAGATCCGCTGCGTAAAAGTGCAGGAAGCAGTCATTGCGCAACTGATCCCGATGGTAGCCACGCAGGAATCCGGGATGGGAGTACACCAGTTCGGCGGGCAGATCTCCCTGCTTCAAGAGTGTCTGTTTGCCATACAGGTCTTTCAGAATCAGATTGAGCAGATGGGCTCTTTGTTTCAGAGCCTTTGAAACCGTTTTCCATTCGGCTGATGAAATCAGAAAGGGAATCGCATCCAGCTCCCACGGGCGAGGCTGGTTTTTGGGAGTGATCACCCCACTGTACGCAAAATCGTTGGCCTGCACGGTGCGTTGGGCCTGTTGCCAGCGATGTTCAAATTCCTCCCGGCCAATTTTGACAACCGTGTCCAGGAACTGCTTCGATTGCGGACGCGGCTGTCCCGAGTCCAGCAGGAACTCGTCGTACACTCCTTCGGGAGGCGTGTAACCCTGGAAAATGTTGTTCACAGAGAGCGGCGGTGTCGACACGATTGGCAGTTTTCCTAAAGGTGATGCGATGAATCAAAAGCGGGTGTGTCTGCATCCTGCCAGGATACAGACCTCGGGCGATCGGAAATTCCACACCCACATGGCAGGAACAGGTTCCTCCCTGAACCCGGTACTCAGCGAGAGTAATCTTACACGATGCCCCGGTTGCGGCGAAGGTCAAGTGTCAGCGGAAACATGGCATTTTTTTCATCTTCAGGTATTGAACTGGTGCCTCCCGTGTGACCCATCTTGAAAAATCGACCTGCACGGCGGCTTTCCGCCTCGTAGGCGTTTACCGGAAATGTTCCCGGATTGAGTCCGCCGGGATGCCCGACATGGTACGTACACCCGCCAATAGAACGAGTGCTCCAGGTGTCGACCAGGTCGAATACCAGTGGTTCATCGACGGGAATCGTGGGATGTAGACAGCTGGGTGGCTGCCAGGCCCGGTAGCGGACGCCGGCGACAAATTCGCCTTCTGTACCCGTAGCATGCAGGGGGATCTTACGTCCATTGCACAACAGGATGTGCCGTCCATTCGACATCCCCTGGACTTTAACCTGCAGACGCTGCACGGATGAATCCACAAAGCGGGCAGTTGCGCCTCCCGCGGGTTCTTCACCCAGAACGTACCATGGCTCGATCGCCGTTCTCAGTTCCACGTGAACGCCCCGGTATTGCATCTCACCGATATGAGGAAAACGAAATTCATAGTGTGGCCCGAACCAGCTGGCGTCCAGATCAAAGCCTTCCTCATTTAAATCAGAAATAATATCTTCGAAATCCTGTTGAATGAAATGGGGAAGCAGCCAGCGATCGTGGAGGGAAGTGTTCCAGTCCACGAGGTCGACTTTGTAAGGATCGTTCCAGAAACGGGCGACGAGTGCCCGCAGCAGAAGCTGCTGAGTCAGGCTCATCTGCCAGTGAGGTGGCATTTCGAATCCGCGAAATTCCACAAGACCGAGTCGGCCCGTCGCGCTGTCAGGTGAATAGAGCTTATCAATACAGAATTCGGCGCGGTGTGTATTACCGGTCAGGTCAACCAGCAGGTGTCGAAACACCCGGTCGACCAGCCACGGGGGACATTCTCCTTTTTCGGGAATCTGTTCGAAGGCAGTCTGGAGTTCGTAGATCGCATCCCGCCGGCCTTCATCAACGCGTGGCGCCTGACTGGTCGGTCCAATAAAGCGTCCGGAGAAGAAGTAAGACAGGGAAGGATGGTTGTGCCAGTAGCCCAGCAGGCTTTTCAATAAATCAGGTCGGCGTAAAAACGGGCTGTCGTGCGGCGTGTAGGAGCCCATCACAAAATGATTGCCTCCACCGGTTCCATTGTGAGTGCCGTCCAGGTCAAACTGTTCGGTTCCGAGTCGCGATTGACGCGCGTCCTCATAGACGCCGGAAGTGATCTCTACCAGTTCCTGCCAGTTTTTGGCAGGATGCACGTTGACTTCGATCACACCCGGGTCGGGAGTGGCTTTGATATGTTGCAGACGATAGTCATTGGGAGGCAGATAACCTTCCACGATAATCGGAATTTCCAGTTCCGCTGCCGTCTGTTCCATTTCCGCCAGCAGTTCCAGGTAGCTTTCCAGATGATCGACCGGCGGCATGAAGATATGCAGGACGCCATCACGGGGCTCAAAACACATGGCCGTGCGGATGACCGCTGGTTCCAGGGGAGGCGCTTCTGCTTCGGGTTCCTGTTCGAGGTCGATAGTATCAAATCCACCCCCGGCGCCCACTCGCTGCAGGACCTGATGTTGTACATTGCCTGTAATATGCTGCGCGGACTGATGATGGGCAGACTGCTGACGCAACTGGTCGTATTCAGGAAGATCACTGGTGGCTTCGAAGGGAACCACCGGGTTCGGGGCGTATTCACCCGGCCTGGGTGCCGGTAAAGAATCCAGTGGCAGACGCAATCCCATGGGAGAATCACCGGGAATCAAAAACAGCTGTTCCGAACGGACGGGCCAGACGCCACTCATCCAGCGGGGTTTCGCATTCCACCACTGATGCATCAGAGGCAGCATGCAGCCGACCGGGGAACCGAGGCCGCGTTCGAAGACGCGAGCCAGCCGAATGCGTTCTTCTTCGTCGACGAGATCGGAGTTCATCACGTCGGCATTGACTGCCAGGCGACGTTCCTTCCACATGTAGTACATTGCATCTTCGTAGGCAGTGGCGACATTTTCGGAGTCGACTCCCAGCCGTTTTGCAAGGGTGGTGGCAAACAGCTGCGCCTGTTCCACATCGTGGTCGTAATTTTCTTCCGGCGCTGCCAGCAGCATATGATCGTTCCAGATGGGCTGACCGTCGGTGCGCCACATGCAGGTTAATGCCCAGCGTGGTAACGATTCGCCGGGATACCATTTGCCCTGGCCATAGTGAATCATGCCCTGCGGGGCAAAACGTTGTCGCAGCAGTTCAATCAGGTTTCCGGCGAGTCCGCGTTTGGTGGGGCCGACAGCGGCGGTTTTCCATTCGTCGCTATCCATGTCATCGATGGAAACAAACGTCGGTTCGCCCCCCATGGTCAGGCGGACGTCTCCCGCTTCCAGTGCCTTGTCGACCTGGTGCCCCACACTGTCAATCCGCTCCCAGACTTCATCCGTATAAGGTTTGGTAATGCGGGGATCTTCATGCACGCGTGAGATGGACATTTCATGGTGAAACGTAACTTCACATTTTTCGACCGTACCTGCAATAGGAGCCGCGTTGAGAGGTTCGGGAGTACAGGCCAGGGGAATGTGACCTTCACCGGCAAATAACCCGGATGTCGGGTCCAGACCAATCCAGCCGGCACCGGGCAGAAAGACTTCGGTCCAGGCATGCAGGTCGGTGAAATCTTCGGCGGCACCGGAGGGGCCGTCCAGAGATTCGATATCGGGTTTCAACTGTATCAGGTATCCGGAGACAAAACGGGCCGCCAGCCCCAGATGCCGGAACAGCTGTACGAGCAGCCAGGCACTGTCGCGGCAGGAGCCGCTTCCCAGCTGCAGCGTTTCTTCAGGCGTCTGTACCCCATGTTCCATACGAATGACATAGCGGACCATCTGCTGCAGTCGCTGATTCATGCCGACCAGAAAATCGATGGTCTTGATTTCAGAACGGTCGATCGAATCAAGCAGGGCTGCGAATTCGGGCCCGGGCTCAATCGTATCCAGAAAGGGTTGCAGGTCTTTCTTGAGGATTGGTTCGTAGGTAAACGGGTAGTTGGTTGCCTGTGGTTCCAGGAAGAAATCAAAGGGATTGATCACCGTCATTTCGGCAACGAGATCGACTTCGACCTGCAGCATATTGGTCTTTTCCGGAAAGACGAGGCGCGCCAGATGGTTGCTGTGTGGATCCTGCAGCCAGTTCACAAAGTGCTGGACGGGAGTGACTCGCAGCGAGTAACTGCGGATCGGGGTGCGGCAGTGCGGTGCCGGGCGAAGGCGAACCAGTTGCGGTGCCAGTTCGACGTAACGATCGTAATGGTAGATCGACTTATGGTTCAATGCGACGCGGATCATGATGTTCAATCAATCGTAGAAGAAGGATAAATTCGCAGGAATATAATACTTGAGCGCTTAGCTGATTTGTGACTGGCTGTTTTGACTGGCAGATTGAGTTTGAATCTGTCCCTGGTTCCCTGCCTGCTGCGATGTGGTGAAGAAGTCTTCATGAATCGCTTCGCCGACCGAGTTCAACTGATTCTGAAAGCCGTCAATATACTGGTGCAATCCCTGCTGAATAATATCCTCGACACTGGTGTAGTCCATGGTGGAGCACAACAGGCCCATACGCTGTTCTGCCAGATTCAAAAACGTTCCGGCTGTACTTCCCGTGATGCAACGCAGCGACTCCTGAGCTTTTCTGAGGCAGAAGTGCATGGCACGGGGAAAATAGGTGTCTAAAATTAAAAAGTCCGCTACCCGGTCCGGGGTGATTTTTCCGTATTGCCTGCGGTACATGGCCAGTGCGCTGGCGGATCTTAACAGGGCTGACCAGCGGACCACATCGAGTGCCGTACCGACATCCCGGGCATCCGGCAGTAATATGTAATATTGTACGTCCACAATCCGCGAAGTTTTGTCGCCACGTTCAATCAGCCTGCCGACTCGAGAAAAATGCCAGGCTTCCCCATGCGACATGGTGGCTTCTGTTGCGCCGACCAGCATATGGCTGGCCAGTCTCACGCGTTCGCAGAACTCCTGCGGCTGATCGAGGGTCGCGGGAGTTCTCGCAGCCGAACGTACCATAAAATAAAACTGATTCAGTTGTTCCCAGACGACCGTGGGAATGATTTCACGAATGGTTCTGGCATTTTCCCGTGCATACGAGACACACGAGAGAATCGAATTCGGATTTTCTTCATCGAATAACAGAAACTTGAGGACATTATCCCGATTCGGTGCCCCGTAGCGTTCCTCGTAAGGGATCTGGTCGCCGGTCGTATAAACCAGGGGCGCCCACTGGTCGCCGAAGGAATCGGATTCACCCAGAGTCAAATTGTAATTCACGTCAATAAACCGCGCTACATTTTCAGCACGTTCAACATAACGACTTAACCAGTAGACGGAACTCGCAACACGACTGAGCATCAGAAACTCTCCAAAGCTGTCGACCCCTGGGTTGCCTCAGGATAAGAGTGTCCATTACGCAGAATCCAGGTGTCTTTACTTCCTCCCCCTTGTGACGAGTTGACAACCATTGATCCTTTTCGGAGTGCAACACGCGTCAAACCGCCGGGCATCACATAGATTTCTTTACCACAGAGAACAAAAGGCCTGAGGTCCACGTGCCGCGGTTCAAGCTCATCGCCGATCAGAGTGGGCACCGTTGACAGTTTTAACATGGGTTGTGCAATCCACTCGCGTGGATTGGATTTAATAGCGGCGGCTGTTTTGTCACGTTCTGCCTGAGACGAATGTGGTCCCATCAGAATTCCATACCCCCCTGACTCGTTAGTGGGCTTCACCACGAGTTTGTCGAGATTAGCCAGTACATGCTCACGCTGTTTGGCGTCGGAACATAAAAAAGTAGGCACATTAGGGAGAATCTGTTCCTCGCCCAGGTAATATTTGATGATATCCGGCACATAAGCATAGACGGCTTTATCGTCTGCGACTCCGGTGCCAGGCGCATTGGCCAGTGTGACGCGACCGGCCCGACAGACATCCATCAGGTGATCGACGCCTAACGCGGAATCGGGACGGAAATTGACAGGGTCCAGAAAGTCATCATCGATACGACGATAGATGACATCGACCCGACGCAGTCCTCTGGTGGTTTTCATGAAAACGTATCCGTTTTCCACAACCAGATCCGGACCTTGAACCAGTTCAACGCCCATCTGCTGGGCGAGGAAGGTGTGTTCAAAGTAGGCTGAATTATAGATGCCTGGCGTCAAAACGACCGCGGTGGGATCATTCACACCTTCCGGGGCGCAGTCCAGCAGTGTTTTGAGTAACTGCTCGTTGTAGTCTTCAATGGGCGCAACCGACATGCCCTGGAAAACGGGGGCAAAGGTGCGTTTCATCAGTTCCCGGTTTTCCAGAACATAGGAAACGCCGGAGGGGCAGCGCAGATTATCTTCCAGAACGTAGATCTGTCCGTCACTGTCACGAATCAGATCGACGCCCGTGATATGACACCAGACACCCTGGGGGGGATGAAACCCTTTGCATTGTGACCGCAGTGTCTTTGAGCTGTAGATCAGTGCTTCAGGAACGGCTCCGTCCTTGATGATTTTGCAGTCGTTGTAGATATCATCGATAAACAGATTCAAGGCGTGAATCCGCTGTTTCAATCCGCTTTCGATGATCTTCCATTCGTGGGCGTCAATGATGCGGGGGAGCAGGTCGAAGGGCCAGACTTTTTCGGTACCGGCTTCGTGGCCGTAAACATTGAAAGTAATTCCCATATTCTGCAGTGAGATTTCCGCTGCTTTCTGACGCTGCTGCAGGCTGCCTTCCGTCAGGGCCTGCAGTCGCTCTACAAAACGCTGCCCGCTGGGTCGTGGTTGACCATCCGGCGCAAACATTTCGTCAAAAGTATCACTGTACTGATAGGGAGCTAACCTCATCTAAACGATTCCTCAACGAGCCTTTTAAGACGGAATTGCTGTAAATCTGATGTTTGAAATGCAAATTAAGCAGATTGCGTGCCGTATTAAGCAAGTAATCGTTGATAACTTGAATCTATGATTAAAATCGCCTTACTTCGCGAATCTCACGCCACAGGTACGCGCACTAAGACAGCAGATACTTCAGGCGTTTGCCTTATAATTAAGCACGGCCCATTATTAAGCCGGAAAGCTTATTTACGTTCAGCATTATCTGGTACTGTGCAGTAGCCGGAGCTTGAGATCTGGCAAAAATCGCTTTACTTCAGCATAACACAGCGGCGCGCAATTCGTATAGATCAAGTCTCGGGATTCAGGATCAACTCAGATAAAGATATAGGCTTTCTCCGATTTGAGGGATCGAGCAGATTAAACTGTGTCCAGTTCCACTGGGAGTGAGAATCATTGATTAAGAAACGCTATGGTTCAATGTGATTCGAATTAGTTTGCCGACTTGAGATCGAAGGCGAACTCATTGGCTCCGGATTTGACTTCCAGTTTCAAGGGACTGGACTTTATCTGGCGTACCGTTGCAGGGATGTTTGCGTATTCTTTTACTTCAGGTGGCGCCTCTCCGGGGATGAGCGGTTCCTGGGGAGGAGGATTTACGGTAACTACATATGCTCCCAGGGCAACACTCTCCAGGCTGGCGGTTCCTTCACTGTTTAACGCGGCACCGCCCCCTTCTCCGGTCTGCTCATTGACCAGATCGATCTGACCTTCCGTGACAGGTTCTGTTCCATTTGTAATCTGAATAGTGACAGAGCCACTGGGTTTATCAGAACCTGGAGTGCGACTGCAGCCGGATAACTCGAGCAGGAAAAGCAGGGCGCAACCGCTGATGACCAGTGAGTGTTGCAGGGTGCTGCAGGCAGCTTTAGGGATGGTATTGTTCATTTTTGTGTCTGAAGATTCAAATAAAGAAGTGTACTGGAAAAAATTCCCCGACAGATTGCACAGCGGCAAAATCTGTCGAGGAGAACAGGAAGGATGGATTAATACTCGCCTACCACTTTTCCGTCGTCTCGGACGCAGAGCTGTTTGAGGGTTTCCATATCGACATTCTCGGAAATAAATCGAACGGAACCGTCAGTCAGAACGGCATGGATTCCGCCTACATGATGAGAGTTGAGGATTGTGTTCGCCGAATAGGCACTTGAGCCCGGTGTTGGCGAGCCGGATTTCCAGTACGCATTGGGGGGGTAACGGACTGTGGTTGTTCCCGCTGCATAATAGTAGCCTCCGGAAGCCATGGGCAACGTGGTGCCGGCATTCCAGGTGGACAGGGTGGCATTCGCCCAGCCATGCCAGGCACCCAGTGCGTTTGCACTTCTTTGAGTTCCATTCACGAGTCCGGACTGTTCCGCCAGAATGATGGTGTTGGATGTGCCGTCAGTGCAGTCACGAAAGCGTCTGCTGACATAAGGGATTAACATGCCGGTATTACAATTGCTGGAGCTGCTGGCCAGCACATCGCCGGTGCAGACATTCAAACGACCAGCCGGGTCGGGAGTGGCGCCTGATATCCCGACGTAGTCAATGATCATGCTCTGCAGGCTGGAATCGGAGTTACTGTCAGACAGACTGAAATCTGTAGTATTCGTCATGCCATTCGGATTTGAAGGGCATTTATAAACGGGCAGCCTCACAGAGTACAGGATTGTATTTCCGGGAAATCCCGAGTGTGCCCAATAGCCATTGGCTCTCGTTAATTGAGAGTACACATTCGCCTGATCAATATAAGGCAGAATGGCAACACGCCAGTTGGGATAGGACCCCGTCTGTGTTCCAATGGGTAAGGAAGTATAGATTTCATTGTAGTTATGCATCGCCAGTCCCAGCTGCTTCATGTTGTTCTTGCAGGTGGAGCGTCTGGCAGCTTCGCGTGCCTGTTGTACGGCGGGCAGTAACAGCGCGATCAGAATGGCAATGATGGCAATCACCACCAGCAATTCAATCAGCGTAAAGCCGCGCTTTCGTGGTTTGTTATTCAACATGGTAGGATTCCTGTGAGGATAATGAAGGAGGGATTTACATACATGTTGCATAGTTTATGCAATTCGGGTGCCATTGTTAATGATTATTATAAAATAAGGTTAAAAAAAGAGGTTGTGGGGTAATCCTGGCAGAATTACAGGCAGAACTCTTACGAAACTCCTCTCTCCGGCGGCGATTGTTCATATTGTAAAGTACATGATTGTAAAGACATAAGTGTTCTTCTTCCGCCCCATGGTTTAAAGGACGATGCAAATGAACCGGTGAGAGGGCGCGTCTTGGACTGGGAATGAGACTGCTCAGGAAATAATCAATCTCTGCATGATTTGATGGAAGGGAACGCCCTGACGTGGGATGGCTGAGTGATGGTCAGAGAGAGTTTGACGAGGGAGCGATTATTGTCCCGGTAAGGGGGGCCGCGGATCAGAGGGGAGATCCAGGGGAGTGCCTGGCATCCAGAGCATGCGGCTGGTATCGGTCAGTCGCTGTTGCACCAGAAGATCGGAGATTTCTGTGAGTCGATCCAGGACGAGACCATGGAAGCTGTTTTTCTCAGAGGCGTCGCCTGCGGAAATGCCGGTAAACAGTTCGATGGCCTGGTTCAGATTGGACACAGCCCAGACATGAAACCGGCCCTCCTGGATCTTCTGCACGACATCATCGCGCAATACGAGATTCTGAACATTGGACGCGGGAATACACACGCCTTGTGTGCCCGTTAATCCATAGGCGAGACAGACATCAAAGAAACCTTCAATTTTTTCGTTCACACCACCGATGGCCTGGACTTCACCAAACTGATTGATGGATCCCGTGACAGCAATGTCCTGTCTCAGCGGAACTTCAGAAAGGGCGCTGAGCAGGCAGAGAAGTTCTGCAACAGAGGCGCTGTCTCCATCAATTCCGCCATAGCTCTGTTCCATGGCGATGCTGGCAGTGAGAGTCAAAGGCTGTTCGCTGGCATACAGGTTGCGTAACAGTCCCTCCAGGATCAGCATGGCTTTATCATAGGTGTTGCCGCTCATGCGGCTTTCCCGTTCAATGTTGATGATTCCCGCCGTGCCCACACCAACACTGGCTGTGAGCCGGGAAGGGCGACCGAAGGCATAATCACCCAGATCAGCAACCGCCAGGCCGTTGATCTGACTGACGCGGGTGCCTTCCAGCTGGATCAGCAGTGTTCCTTCTGCAATCAGGCCCCGGATTTTTTCGGCAACCATGTCAGAGCGAAAGATGCGTTCCTGCATCGCCTGACGAACATATTCCGGCTGAACGACTTTCTTTTTGTCTCTGCTGGCCCAGAAACTGGCTTCGCGGGCGACATCCCCGACATGACTGAAAATGGATGTGACTTTATTCTGATGATCGGCCAGTCGGGAGCCAACGCGCACCAGTTCTGCCACCGCGGGGGCATTGAAGGGCAGCAGTCCCTCTTTCTCAGAGAGCTGGCGTATCAGGCGTCCATAAATCACGCCGGTCTCCTGGTCACGGTTCTGTTCGTCATTGAACTCTGCTTTCACGCGGAAGATTTCCCGAAAATCTTCATCATGCAGATACAGCAGGTGGTAAATTAAAGGTTCCCCGAACGCCACCAGGCGGACCTTGAGGGGAATGGATTCCGGTTGCAGTGCTGATACGGTAAACATGGCGAACTGATCCTGGATCTGAATTTCCAGCGACTGATTCTTGAGAGTCCGTTTCAGTTCTTTCCAGACGAAGGGCTCAATGAGCGCATCCATCAGATTGAGGATCAGGTATCCTCCATTCGCTTTCAGCAGGCTGCCCGCTTTAATGCGTGTGAAATTAGTAATCACCCGACCGGCGCGATCAACAACGCGTTCAATCGTCCCGAACAGATTGCGGTAGTTGGGAGCATCTTCCACGATGATCGGGGGTTCTTTTAAATGACTGTTATCCACTACCACATTGACACGATAGTCCATGAAACGCAGTTCCGGATCAGCGCCTCCTTCCGCTGCCAGCAACGCCGCGGCCTGTGGTGGCATATCGGCCGTATCACGAAAGAGGTTCAAATGGTTGATGACATGGTTTTTGAAATGGGACAGCCAGTCTTTAAGTTTGGGGCTCTTGAACTTCTGTTGAAGTTCATTGACAAGCGGGTCGACAATCTGGATCGCAAAGCGGCGGGCGACTTCCCTGACATCAACGGAGAGCTGTCGTTGAATTTCCCGCTGTTCCTGCAGGACGCGTCCTGCCATACCGACCAGTTCGTCCTGATGACTTTCCAGTTCCTGCATTTCTTCCGGCGTGAGTTTCTCGATTTCCTCCTGAGTCATGGGCCGATTATCTTTGAGCGGAATAAACAGGATTTCGCCATTGGGCATCTGCTGCACAGTCAACTCATGCTGGCCTGCCTGTTTCTGAAGTTTGTCAAAGACTTCTTCGCCCCGCTTGCGGTAGATCTGGCGCAGTTTTTCTTTTTCATTTCCGAAATCTTCTTCTTTGAACGCTTTCGGCAGAGACTCCTGCAGTTGCTCGATCAGTGATTCCATTTCTGTGCGGAACTGAATTCCCTGACCGGCGGGCAGACTGATCGCCAGTGGGGAGTCGGGCTCATCGAAGTTGTTAACATAGATCCAGTCATCCGGGATGGAATCATCCAGAATCCGTTCCCGCAGCGCGTGCGTGATGAGTTCGTTCCGCCCGGTGCCTACAAGTCCGGAAAGATAGATGTGATAATTCGGGTGCCTGATGCCAGTACCCAGTTCCAGCGCCCTGACGACGCGTGGCTGCCCGACGATTTCCGTCAGGGGCTCCAGTTCCTGTGTCGATTTAAAACCGAACGATTTCGGATCCAGTTTTAATGTCACTTCTTCAGCGGTCAGTTCACGGAATTCCGTCTGTTCGGTCATAAAATTCTCACCAGTCAGTTCGGCAGTTAAGCAGGGGGACTGAGTTTCTGTTTGGGGATTTGCAGACGCAGGATGCCGGCCTGGTTTTCCCGTTTGACATGCAAAGGGTCGACAGGCTGCTCGAGAGGGATGCGGCGGACAAAACTCCCCTGTCGTCGTTCGATACAGATTCCCTGGGCAGACTGCTCTACGCAGCCGGATCGTCTCCAGCCGGAAATCGTCAGAGTATGTTCATCCACGGTGACGTGGATTTCATCCGGATCGACGCCGGGAACGTCGGCTTCCACCAGGTAAAAATCAGGCGTCTCGAAAATATCAATTTCCGGCTGCCATTTACCACTGGGGGGACAGATTCCCCATTGTCCATGAATGAGTTCATCAAATGCCTGATCAATCTGCTGCTCAAGATTTCGCAGGCGGATCGGCTTCCACGGTAAATGTGACATCGGGACTCCTGCAGGAATTTATAAGTAACAATAAGGAAACCACGTCTTAGACTTCCAGTTTACCCTGATTTCCGGAAAGCGTCTACAAATAGTCAAATCTTGCGGCAGGCGGTTTTCCAGTAATCCCAGGTTCCGCTGAGTGGTCAGCGCGCAGTACGAGCGATATTCGATCAGTTTTAGACGATATTTTCCCTCAATTCGGCTCAGAACAGGCATTTACCAGCCAGGGGGCCGTGGCACATGACTTGCTCTTATATTATCTATCTCTAAATATAAAAGGAGGAACAACTATGGCTTATCATAAAGTGCAAGACATCCTCGAGCTTGTGGAGTCATTTCATAAACAGATGCGCCACGCATTGGATCAAGTCTCGCAGGAAGCAGATTCTGACGGTGTTGAATGGCTATCTAAAGAATTACGACAGCATGAATTACACTGGCAGGCTGCTCTGGCAGGGTATGAAAAACAGGTCGCAGAAGGTGTGCTTGATACCTGGTTACAATATTTTCCTGATGAGGAAGTCCGTCACCAGATAGATTCAATCGAGATCAAGCAGGGTATGACTATTGAAGAATTGACCGATTTGAATGGTCGTTTCCGCCAGGCTTTGATAGACCTGTACGAGACACTCTCGCAGGCCTCCTCGGCTCCCCGCGTCCATGACCTGTTCCAGCAGTTGCTCGAACATGAGCAGTCAGTGGTTTCAAAACAGAGCCGGAAACAGCAGGATTCGGAACTTGTGGAAAACCGAAGCAGGAAACGCGCTTAATCTATTCCGTGCGCATTAATCACAAAACCCCGCCGGATTTCAATAGGGAATCCAGCGGGGTTTTGTTTTTGATTCAGGAGAACGCGTGATTACAGATTTCCTGAAGCGGTCCAGGCTACGATGCGGTTCCGGTCCACTTCAGTCGATCATGTTTGAGGTCCTGCTCTGTTTCGAAAAAGAGTTCCTGAAAGATGCCCCTGAGTTGATTTCGGTTGGCGCCCCAGTACTCTGCTTCAGAGACGTTCACGCAGATCAGTGCCAGGCTTGGATCTGTGAATCCCTGGGGAAACCACTGCTCCAACTCATCTGTCCAGAGTAGCTCGATTTTCTGCCGGTCGTGTACCAGCTCTGCCTGACCCGTGATCGAAATATAACGATCTTGTTCCGGATTTGCATAAGCCAGATTGACCGCGCTCTGCTTTACAATTTCGCTGACCTTAGGATCGTCCGCGTGTGTAAAGAACCAGAGCTGTCCTTCAAACTCATGTTGTGCTGTAATCATAGGGCGGCTCCTTAAGCCACCGTCCTCCGATCGGGTCGTCAGCATCGCAATATGGATATCACGAATCATCTCACGCAGCGCCTCGATCGATTTCTGACGCTCTCCTGAATCAGTTTCTGTATGGTCCATCTTCGCCTCTTCTTTCTGCTGATTGAAAGGCTGACCTGTTACAGGTGGAATAAGTTGATTCCCCTGCAAAGGTCAGCTCTGTTGCTTAAATCAAAAACTGTCAAGCCAGTCCATTACTCAGACTGTATTGAGATCAGATCATGATTTAAGCTACGCACCCGCAACAAGCTGTTCGCCGGCTTCGCGCCAGGACTCTGCTCCCCCTTCATAGTCAAACACGTGCGAGAAGCCTGCTGCCTCCAGTTTTTGAGCAGCCTGTGTGGATGAATTACAATCTTCGCTTGCGCAATACACAACAACGGTTTGATCTTTACTGCCAGCCGCCTGTTCTACCTGAGAAACAAAATCATCCTGTTCCTGGGGGATATTAATGGAATTCGGGATATGTTCCTTCTCAAAGGACTCGTGGGGCAGTGTGTTCACCAGAATGCCTTTTTCATTGCGCTGCATTTTGCCACGTAACTCTGTGGTGGAAATATTCTGCATGATTTATCTCCTTCTGAAATAATTTCGTTTAAAGTGAATACTGCAGAAAAAGAGTGCAAACATCATTCCAACAGAAGCAATCCTGGCAGGATTTCTGGCATCAGATAAAGATAAAGCAGTTCGCTTGCGTCGCGTGTTGCTAAACCCACTGTTGACAGCAAACGCCACGGGGAAATGTTGGGAGTTTGTTTGTATCAGTCCAACAATCAGGCAGGTTGTAAATGATTGATATATCGGTTTCGATTGAGAGGCGACAGTTTGCCGCACGGAAGTGTGACAAACTGGCTGTATTCACCTGGCGACTTCAGTCCCGAGGGGCATGAAACCCGCTAGTGATGTTGCTATACTGAGCAGGCCTGAATCAATTATCTCGAACTCTGTTTCAAATGATTGCCGGCGATTCAATGACATTATTCGACTTATCACAAAATTCAATCTGGCTCAACTTTCTGCTGTTTTCACTGTTCGCAGTGGGCGTCTGGTACGCGGGTTCAAAATTAAGCCTGTACGTCGATCTGATTGCAGATCGCACCGGGATCGGCCAAGCCTTTGCTGGTGCATTACTGCTGGGAGGCGCCACCAGTCTGCCGGAACTGGCAACCACGATTTCAGCCAGTGCATCCGGCGCTGCTGAACTTGCCGGCAATAACCTGCTGGGAGGCGTCGCCATGCAGATTGCTGTTCTCGCGGGTATGGATGTGATCTGTCTGCGAAACCGGCCTCTGACATTCTTTTCACCCAAGTCGGCATTAATACTGCAGGGTATTTTTTTGATTCTGATGCTGAGCCTGGTCAGCATGATTCTGGTGTCAGGAGAATTGATTACATGGGCGGGGATCGGACTGTGGCCCGTGATGCTGTCCGTAATGTATGGATTCGGACTCTGGTCATTTCATCGTTATGAAGGGGATCCGCGCTGGGAACCGGCGGGGGAACTGGAACAGCCGCCCGAGTCCAGTCGTGATCTCAAAGACGTCCATCAGGCGGAATACCAGTCGGTATCGACCCGTGGAATCATACTCTGGTTTTCTCTGGCTGCGTGTGGGGTTCTGTTCTGTGGCTATCTGGTGGCGCGAACGGGGGAAGTGCTGGCAGAGCAGACAGGTCTGGGGCAGAGCCTGATTGGTGCTACCCTGGTGGCATTGGCAACCAGTCTGCCTGAGGTGAGTACGACCTGGTCTGCCATTCGTTTTGGCGCTTACAGTATGGCCGTGGCGAATATTTTAGGAACGAATGTGCTGGAAGTGGTACTTTTCCTGCCGGCGGATATTGCTTATCGCGATGGTTCGATCATCGAAGCCATGGATCCGTCTGCGAGTTTCCTGGCGGCGCTGGGAATCGTGCTCACCAGTATTTATCTCTGGGGGATTCTGGAACGACGCGACCGCACGATTCTGGGCATGGGATATGATTCTGCCCTGATACTCCTGTTTTACCTCGGCGGAATGGGATTGTATTACACCTTATCGATCTGAATTTTCAGAGGAGCAACCAGCGGGCCCCGTGGTGAAATCATGAGATGAAACCGTCAGCTCGTGCCACATTAAAATCCGCGGAGTTCAATTGCTTCTTTGACGCGTCGTGTTCCGATCGTGTATGCGGCTTCCCGTCTGCTGATGCCCATCGACTGTGCTGATTCCGACATCTGTTTCCAGGCGTTGTGCAGCGTTGTTTCCAGCTTGTTATTCACTTCGCTTTCTTTCCAGCTGTAACGCTGTCGATTCTGAACCCACTCCAGATAAGAGACAGTTACGCCCCCCGCATTCGCCAGCAGATCCGGAATGACAGGAATATTTCGTTCCTGCAGGGCGGCGTCGGCTTCTGCTGTGATGGGCAGATTGGCTGCTTCTACAATCATTTGTGCCCGCACCTGGTTGACATTGTCCTCGTGGAGCGTCGCTTCTATTGCTGCGGGAATCAAAATATCAACATCCAGCGCGAGCAGTTCTTCGTTGGAGATTTCTTCCGCGGAGAAATCGATCTGTTGCAGAGCAGGATCGTCGTCTGCTTCGTTTATCCGTTTGATGATGCCGGGAATATCCAGTCCGCTCCCCTGGTAGAAGCCACCATGCCGATTGCTGATGGCCACTACTTTTGCACCGAACTCGTGCAGAATATTTGCAGCGTGACTGCCGACATTGCCAAAACCCTGAATGGCGATCCGGGCATCCTGCAGGTCGATCCCCAGCTCTTCACAGGCCCAGCGTGTTACCAGCGCCACGCCTCGTCCCGTTGCTGCCAGTCGACCGGCAGAGCCAGCCAGTTGCAATGGCTTACCTGTGACAATTCCCGGCTCATAACCATGATCCTTTGAGTGGGCTTCCATAATCCACGCCATTTCCCGGGGACTGGTTCCCATATCAGGAGCAGGGATATCCCGATCCGGTCCCAGCATATCATCCAGTCGATCTACAAACCGTTTGGTGAGGACTTCCAGTTCAGAACAGGTCAGCTCATGGGGGTTACAATTGATGCCTCCTTTGGCACCACCGAAGGGAAGATCGACCAGCGCACATTTCCAGGTCATCACGGAAGCCAGGTCACGGAAGTGGGGTAAATTGACATCGGCGTGAAATCGCAGACCGCCTTTAAAAGGACCACGGCTGTGATTATGCTGCACGCGAAAACCGGTATAGAGTTTCAAACCCCCTTGATGACAGGCCAGGGGCAGTCCGAATTTGATCTCGCGATAGGGGGTGATCATCAAATGCCGCATCTCATCGCTGATCCCCAGTCGATCCAGGGCCGGGTGCAGAAACGGGCTGATTGCAGATTCCATTGGGTTCAGTCCTCCTCTTTCAGTTGAACCGGATGAACTCAGCTGTGCGATTCCCGATACCATAAGCGAGGCGGGTGACTGGCATGGTTAGGAATCACTGCGAACATCAGCAGTAACAGTCCGGTGACGATATGATTCTGCAGTGCCGGTATCACCTGTTCGGGACTGGCGAAGCGTCCATAACAGATCATCACGATTGCCAGAATCGCGGTCGCCAGATGGATGTGTCGCAAAGGGGGCCAGTACGAGAGCAACGCAAACGATATAATCAGCAGGGCACAAAGCCAGTCCATTACCCAGAGCATGGTCTGAGACTCGGCATGTCCAAACACAAACGGGCTGATGGCCAGCCAGCATCCCAGCATGAATTCTACTATCCGCGACCACATTATGCTGTTCTCCCTGTTCCCGATTCTGCAGCAGAAGCCACCATTTCACTGGCGATCTCGTCGGCGATTTCCGAAGGCTGTCCCCACAGAACAGACCACAGCAGACGTTTGTCATGCGTCTGCTTCCAGACCCGATACAGCAGTTTGAGAGACGCAAATACTTCATCGTAAGCCATCACTACCAGGATCAGAGAAATTACTGCTGTCAGCAGACAGAGCAGACACCACTGTCCGACGATTGTTCCCTGGCAGATGACGAGGATGACACTTACCAGTCCCAGGGGAATCACGTCAATTCCGAACAGGATCACCAGCCAGGGGCGATACTGCCAGCGACGTGTCGACCCGGCAATGCCAAAGATCGCATCACCAAGATATGCCAGCGCGCCCAGCGCCGCATCGGGGATTCCGAACCAGTGATGCATCATCAGCGCCACATCAGATTCGAGGACGCGACGCGTCTGATCTCCAAAGACAGGATCCCAGGGGGCAGCGATTAAATGCCATTGAAACAGCGCCATGTGCGTTGCCATCACAAATGCGATCAACGCCAGAATGCAGATCGGAATGCGTTGAGACCAGGCTGACGGGTTGTAATCAAAGGGGGGAACAGCGACATTCAGATCCGCCTGCTCCGCCGGGTAGCCTTTGAACGTGAGCTGGCTCATTTGTGAGCCCCCGTCGATTGCTGCTGTTCCAGTTCTTCCGGAAGGGGTAATCCATTAATCTGATACCAGCGCTGCGGATCGGACTTCAGGCGTTCGGCCATTTCCGGCAGGGTATTTCTTAACTGATGTTTCGGCTCCCATCCCAGAAACTCGCGGGCATGATCTATGCTCACCGGGTAATTCTGATCTGCCAGAT
Organism: uncultured Gimesia sp.; assembly: GCF_963972345.1. Taxonomy (NCBI): domain Bacteria; kingdom Pseudomonadati; phylum Planctomycetota; class Planctomycetia; order Planctomycetales; family Planctomycetaceae; genus Gimesia; species uncultured Gimesia sp. Next base: position 19,539 of record NZ_CAXAVM010000107.1, read on the forward strand.
CAATCATCCAGGGCTTGATGAATGGCGCGTCTTCTTCGTCTGACATCTGATCTTTCACCCAGGCACCCGCCTTGGCGGCCATTTTGGGAATCCGGATCGACGGCCACTGGTCGCCATGCAGATACAGGCCCAGTTTCTCCTGCAGATCTTCGTAACTCATCACATCCTCTTCACCGATGATGAACAGGCTATGCAGTGGCAGGTTGATTCTCCGTTCGACTGTCGCCTGGAAACAGGAGACGAGGTCATCCAGATGCAGAAAAGACTGGCCACAAGACAGGTCACCTGGGAAGAAATAGCTTTCCAGCTGTTTTTCATAGATGCGGGCGATCTGCTGTGAGATGGGAATGGAGTGGCCGTCTTCATCATACACGCCAGCCAGACGCAATATCACAGTGGGGATCCCCCTTGCTTCCTTCTGGATGACATCTTCTGCCGCCAGCTTGGACTTGGGATAATCCCATTCTGCATCAAGGGGAGAATTTTCCCGAATCGGCTGTCCCTCTTCAGAAGAAGCCTGTACCAGCAGCGAACTGGAGAATACAAACTGCTCGACCGTGAAATTCTGTAATCCCTGCAGCAGTCGCCGGGTTCCTTCGACGGTCAGGTCTTGATACAGCGGACTGGGTTCGCCTGAAAAGTCATAGTAGGCAGCCAGATGAATCACACTGGCGATTCGGTCTCCGTGCCTTTGTTTCAGCGTCTCCAGTGCGTGGGAGACGGCAGCATCATCGGTAAGGTCGCAGGGAATCCAGTCTGCCTGGTGCTGATCCTGTTCCGCGGGAAGCGGCTCCAGGTCAAAGGCAACCACTTGGTAATCTGCTGTAAACGCGTTAACCAGCCGAGAACCGATCAGACCTTCGGCACCGGTAATTAAAAGTACGGGTTTGTCATGTATCCGTTGATTCATGTTCTGCTCTCTTTCAGTTGAGGTGAATAAAGCAAGATCAGTGGCAGGTTACGCAACTGGAATGCCAACCATGTATTTTTGGTCGGAATCCTCATAAATCGGCATGATTCTACGACGCGTTGTCATCGCGGGGGTCCGTTTGGACATCGATCCCACCCTTTATCGGGAAATGATCCCCGATATATCAGGCGATTCCCTGCTGTTACGGCGATTCCTGTGCTGGTATCGCTACTACAGGCGGTTTCGACAGTAAATGCGTCAGTTTGTCCTACTCTTTGATCGGTGAGCGTCCAGTCTGATCGAAAAACTGCCGTGTTGAATTTATGGAACATGCAGAAACTCCTAGATTTCGGAACTGGCACAGGCTTTGCAAAGCCAGAATCTCAAAGTTTTCCAACTTACATCAGGGAGCGGACCATGTTGAAACAACAGACTATTTTGATCATTGAAGATAGAAATACAGGACAGGCAAGTCTGTCTGATTTTTTGAGCCAGCATAACTTTCATTCGATCACAGTCAGTCATGATCAGTTGACAAATCGCACGATCGACCAGAGCGTGGATCTGATTGTGATTGATCTAGATCAGAGTGATCAGGCAACTTTAGATCAGCTGCGGTACTGGAAAATTCATAAGCCGCAGACACCCTGTATTGTCGTGTCCCGTTCGGAAGATATCGATGCCGCGGTGACCGCAATGAAGCAGGGCGCAGCCGATTATCTGCATAAGCCGGTCAATCCCGAGAAACTGATTCATTCCATCATTGCCTGTCTGCGTTCAGTCAGACATGACGCTGACAATCACAGCCACCGTCAACCGACTGCGCAGCAGGGGTTTGAAAAAATTGTGGGCCAGTCCGGATCCATGCAGGAAATATTTGAAGATGCCCGCCGTGTGGCGCAGACTGACAGCACAGTGTTGATCACCGGCGAATCGGGTACGGGAAAAGAACTGATTGCCGAGGCCATTCATCAAAACAGCCCCCGGGCAGCAGAACAGTTTGTGACTGTGAATATGGCTGCGGTTCCGGAACACCTGGTTGAAAGTGAACTGTTTGGACATACCAAAGGCTCCTTTACGGGGGCTACGGAATCCCGTCGGGGTCGCTTTGAAGCAGCCCATGGTGGCACACTGTTTATCGATGAGATCGGTGATTTTAAGCTGGAGTCGCAGGCCAAACTGCTGCGGGTCCTGGAAAATCACACGATCACGCCGATCGGCAGTAACCAGGATCGCCACGTGGATGTTCGTGTGGTCGCGGCGACCAGTCATCATCTCGAAAAACTGGTTGAAAAAGGACGTTTTCGAGAAGACCTGTATTACCGTTTGAATGTGATTAATCTCAAACTGCCTCCCCTGCGTGAGCGGAATGAGGACATTTCGATGCTGATCGACTGCTTTCTGAAACAGATCTGTCATCAGATTCATCGAGAGATTCCTGAACTCTCTCCCGACCTGCAGCAGTATCTGACCACACATACCTGGCCGGGAAATGTGAGACAGTTGCGCAACTGCCTGGAGAGCATGGTGGTCCTCTCGAAGTCGGGGCGGTTGACCATGGATGATCTGCCTGACATGTTGCGGAATGGAGAAGCAGCCCATGATGGCATTGTTATTCCGGAAGGAATTCGTCTGGAAGAACTGGAACGCACGGCGATTCAGCAGACACTCAGCCGCAATCATGGGAATCGCACGCATTCTGCAAAATCACTGGGAATGTCGGTTCGAACATTGCAGCGCAAACTCAAAGCCTGGGGCATCCGGGAACAGACCCGCTCCTTCTCACGCAATGGTGACTCTTAATCGGAGATGAACCACCAGCCTTGCATCGATTCAGGTTTGTTTCGGAAATAGTGACGTTGTCAAAGTTGCGTTATCGGCTATAACGCCTCAGATTGATATGTGTTTCACTGCTTCTGTTTCAATTCAAGGCTTGATCATGTTTGGCTGGTTACGGCGAGATCCGCGAAAAAAACTGGAAACCCGGTACGCAAGCAAGCTGGAACAGGCACGCGATGCCCAGCGCAACGGAAATATTCAGGGTTACGCACAGTTGATGGCAGACGCGGAAAGCATTCTGCAGGAAATCGATCGTTTGCCGGACCCGACTGCAGAAACCGGAAAATAATACTGGCGTAAAGTATTTAATGTTTTAAAGTCACAGCAAATACTTCGGCGTCATCCAGATGCAGTCGCAGCATATACTTGCCCGCCGGCAAATCTGCCAGGGTCTGTTTCTTCCACCCGACGGGATGCGTCAAAGAATCACCAGTTAACGGATTTGAATCCGCTTTCGAAAAGCCGGGTATCCGAAAACCGGTTGCCGTCAGCAGTTCGACCTGGATCTGACCTGCTGTCGCATTTGCATTGACGGTGATTTCCTGTATGTCTTTCAGATCCAGCGGCTTGAGTGTCACCTGTCCGATGTTCTTAAGTGGTTTTTTCAATGTGGACTGCGCACTGGACTCCACTGGACGAATTCCGGCGAATCGATCCAGAGGCAGCGTCGCCAGCCCCACACCGCGCCACACCTCGACGGCGGCGACCGACAGGAGC
>NZ_CAXAVM010000108.1:0-22836 GCF_963972345.1 uncultured Gimesia sp.
CATACCGGCTTCCACTCTTAAAATTTGGGGCCACCAACCATTTTGTCAAAGATCATGATCTAAATCCAATGGGCGAACGATTTACGCACACCAGAAGTGAATCAGGTTCGTTAATCATAGCCGTCGAGTCTGAAGAGTCAATGAACTACGTTACGAAAAATTTGAATTCCCGGTTAAATCTTTTTCCAGCCCTAAATATCTTGAGATACAGGCTCTCGAAAACACCTGCATAACTTGTCAGACTCTATATATTGTGACAAAATTAACCGATCAAAAAAAGCGCCATTGCACACAAGTACAGATCACTGCCTCATTCAGGAGGGCCTGCTGACGTGAGAGTTACTACGATTATCTGCCTCTGCGTTCTGTCTGTCGTTACTTCCCTCTCGCCTCAAACAGTGAGTGCGGAGGAGTGGTTTGAGTTTCGCGGCCCCACCGGCCAGGGACATTCCGGTGAAACCGCATTGCCCGTGCAATGGAGCCCGACCGAACATGTCTTATGGAAAACCGAAGTGCCCGGCGTAGGCTGGTCTTCTCCCATCGTGGTCGACGAGAAAGTCTATGTGACCACCGCCGTCCCCAAAAAAGGAGAGACCGATCCCGAGCAGTCACTGCGACTGGTATGTCTCGACCTGGAAACCGGCAAGACACTCTGGGATAAAGAGATCTTTCAGGAAACCAAAGAGAACGCACAGCGAATTCATAAGAAAAACAGCCACGCCAGCCCGACCCCGGTTTCCGATGGCAAATCCATCTACGTCCATTTCGGCACCCATGGCACAGCCTGCCTGACACTCGACGGCGATGTCGTCTGGAAAACCAACGAACTCGAATACGAGATGCAGCATGGCAATGGCGGTTCGCCGATCATCGTTGACGACAAACTGGTCATCATCTGCGATGGTCGGGGCATGAATTTCATTGTCGCCCTGGATCGCAGCACAGGAAAGATCGTCTGGAAAGTCGATCGCAATGTCGAAGGCCGCAAGAAGTTTTCCTTTGGAACTCCCCTGCTGATCACCGTGAACGGCGAAAAGCAGATCGTCGCGCCCGGTACCGATGTGATCTCCGGGCATTCTCCCACAGACGGAAAAGAGATCTGGCATTTGAACTACGAAGGCTATTCCGTCATTCCCCGACCGGTATTCAGCCATGGCCTGATTTTCGTCACAACCAGCTATGACCGTCCCACGCTGCTGGCAATTCGCCCGGATGGCAAAGGGGATGTCACCGAAACCCACCTGGCCTGGTCAAACAAAAGCCAGATCCCGCATACGCCTTCCCTGCTGGTGGTGGGAGACGAACTGTATACGATCAGTGATAAAGGGATCGCGCAGTGCTTTGATGCGAAGACCGGTGAGCTGAACTGGAAAGAGCGGGTCGGCGGCAACTTCTCTGCTTCTCCCCTGCACGCCAATGGCAAAATCTACTTCCAGAGCGAAGAAGGCCAGACAACAGTGATTGACGCCGGCAAAGAATACCGGGAAATCAGCCGCAACCATTTAAAAGAGCCGACACTGGCTTCCTTTGCTGTCGCCGGAGATACCCTGTTGATCCGGACGAAAACACAGCTGTATCGGATTGGCAAGTAGTCAATTCACTTACCCATTAACCCATTTTCGATTCCCGCAGATTTCAGTCAGAACCGACATGCGGGCGAGCCAGGCTTTTTTCTGTCTTGTCCGCTGCGTCTGCTGCAAGCATGCACAATCAGGATTACGAACACGAGAATCTCAAACGAATGACATCTCCATCTCCTTCAGACCCACCCGTTAAAAGCATTGTTATTGCCTCCGATCACGCCGGTTATCGGTATAAACGCCGCATCATCGAATATCTGACAAAAGCAGGTTACCAGGTCGAAGATATGGGCACCGATTCCACCGAGTCGGTCGACTATCCCGACTTTATCATGCCGGCTGCCCAGGCTGTTGCGGATGGCAAATTCGAGCGAGGCATTGTCCTGGGTGGTTCCGGCAATGGAGAAGCAATCGCCGCCAATCGCATTAAAGGCGTCCGTTGTGCGGTCTGCTGGAACGAGAAATCGGCCCGCCTGGCCAGCATGCATAACAATGCCAACATGATTGCGATTGGCGAACGCATGGTTTCGCTGCACGATGTGTACGAGATTATCGACATCTGGCTGAGCACCTCCTTCGAAGGGGGCCGCCACACTAAACGCATCGAAAAGCTGGATCAGTAAGAATTCAAAGGGTGGCTCAAGGCCTGCTTTTGAGTTCAAAGTTGAAGCTGGTGTGATCTGCATCGACGGTGGCTGTCAGCGTGGATTTCTGATTATACTGCTCAGGAATTTTACTGGATGCCGCTGTCGATGGTTGCTCTGCGCCTTCCGTTTCCGCTTCCCCTTCCGGTGCTTCGGAATCGGTGACGAATTTGATGCGCACCGTTTTCTGCCCGGTCAGGCAACCGGATTTTTCAGTATTGAACATCAGCGAATAGTGGCCGCCGGCATCGGTGACGCCTGAGGAATAGGTGCCATCCGCTGCTTCGAAGGCAACGGTTGCACCGGAGAGAGGCTGGCCATCCAGGGTGACGGTGCCGGAAACATCCACCAGATCCAGCTGGCTGTAGTCGGCATTGATCGAACCGCCACAGCCTGCCGACAGCAACAGACCGGCAAAAAGACAGAGTGGCAGCAAACTGAATTTCATACACACAAACGGTTTCATAACAATACCTTACAAATAGCCAACCATCATAAGAGCTAAGATCAGACTCGGCAAAACAGAAGTAATTCGTGACCGAGGATACCCTTTTGTGCAGGACGGTTAATTCGAAGTCACTTCGCGACCATAGCGGGTCGACAATGCCTGGAAAACATCTTGATCAATATTCTCTGAAACAAAGTGTACCGAACCATCTGCATACGCCATGTGGCCTCCCGCGGAATGCCAGCTGCCAAACGAGAGTTCCATCAGATGACCGCTGACGGAAGGATCTGTCCGGCGGGCGTTCATGCGGGGATAGGTGGAACCGACGAACTCGGTGAACTCGGACCCTCCCGTGCCATTATTACAGCCACAGGGATCGGTCTGCGGTGAGCCAATATTCCAGTGGTCCATGGACTGGCCGTCTTTACCAAAATCAGGGTCGGTCTGTGTTTCTCCCAATATAAACGTATTCGATGTCCCGTCTTTAATATCCCGAAAACTCACGCTGCTGCAGGCGTAGAAAATTCCATTCTGAATCACTTCTTCCAGTGATTTCGTGCCGGATATTTTTGTCGAATCGTCGTCTGAACTGGCTTCGGAACCCGAATTGCCCAGGTAAGTTCCCGGTGCCCGATTGGGAATGTTATTGAAGCTGTAATGTTTTTTGAGCGGTGCACTCGGGCAGTTGAATACCGGCAAAAAAGTGCTCGCGGCGTCTGTATTGGCAGAACCAGAATCCCAGTTGCCATCGCCCGATTCCTGAAAGATCAGCGTATCGTAAATATTTCCCTGCTCGATCGCCGGGAGAATCATGGCACTCCAGGCGGCACCCCGCTGATCCCAGCCAAAGGGGAGCAATCCATGTGTCTCATGGTAATTATGCAGTCCCAGCGCCAGCTGTTTGAGATTGTTCTTACAGCTGGAACGGCGGGCGGCTTCTCGCGCCTGCTGGACGGCGGGCAGCAACAGCGCAATCAGGATGGCAATAATTGCGATGACGACCAGCAGTTCAATCAGCGTAAAACCGGAACGCCGACCCGGCGGGATGTTTGTAGACAACATCGGAAATCCTCATTATTAACAGGGAGGGATATAAAAACAGCTTTACTTCAGGACCTGCAGCGGAGAAGAGTCCGTCAGAATACAAGGCTTTTTATAGCATCCCGATTCAAAGGTTTGATGAAGTCGCGATAAATAACCGCATCCGAGAGTCAGTTTTATTTTGAAATATTTTCTCCGGGATCAAAGACAGAAACGCACACCCACGACACGCTCTTACAGGCAAAAAGCAGTTGCCACATGACGAAATCAGAACGCAAGCCAGAACTCTGCAGTCGCGACGGCAGGCAGGCTGACCGATTTAATTTCCACTTAATTCACCCATTGCGAAGTTTTGATGTGTTTCCGTTGAAGATCGGAAGCGGGAGCGGGGCGTGATTGCGTTTCCGTGCAGAGATTTCGTACCCCGAAAGCGACAACGCCCCCTGATACAGGAGGCGTTGTTTTCGATGTCTGTTCTGTCATTGGCTCAGGAAATGGCGCGACGCATGATGTTATGCGTGATCTGCTGTACGCGATCATCGGGTCCATGCGGACGCGACCAGTGCGACCAGGGAAGCATATGCCCGGGCGGACTGGAGAGATCCTGACACCAGAAGATTGTCGACGCGTTGAACACGAAGTTATTTTTCGGACCGGGATAAATGGTCGCCGTCCACTGCTGCGGATTGACGCCTCCCTGCAGCGCGGTTCCTTTCGCGACGACTTCCAGTCCGGGGATGTCGGCTGGCGGGTCGCCGTGATATTCCCAGCCGATCAGTCCGGGAATCGCGTCCCCTTTTTTCATGCCTGTATTTTCAAAGATCCAGTGTTCGGGCAGTTCACAAACCCAGTCGCCGCCCCCATTGACGGGATCGACATTGCGGGCCCCCATCAGATACCCTTCGTCAGGCCCCCGATGTGGAAACGGTCCGTTATCCCGCTCACGGGCTTCGGCATATTTGTATGTGCCGCCATACGGTCCGCCGCGAAACATGATGCGGTTGGGACGACCATCAGAACTGGGCGTCATGGGAGTCACCCAGCAGACCGAGTTTCCGGAGAAGAACAGCAGGTTCACACCCGCGTCGCGCATTTTCACGACCGATTCATAATGTCTGATATCCCAGTATTCATCGTGTCCGACCGAGAGAAACGATTTGCATTTCAGACCATGCTCGGGAGTCAGCATGTCGCTGTTGGAACAGTAGGTCACATCGTAGCCATGTTTTTCCAGCCAGTAGGCAAAGGGAAATTCAAAGCAGAGCCATTCCCCCGACCCGACGGACTGCGGGTTTTCATAAATCTGTGCATACTTGGCATAAGGGCGATCAAAGCTGACGTCGGCCCACGGTCCCTGATTCCCCTTGGGATGGGTGTAGACCGAATAGTTACTGGGCCAATTGTTATACGCCTGCCAGGTATTGTCCGAACATTGAAACAGGATATCCGCGGGGCGATCATCTTTGACGATGAACACGACATAGCTCTGCCAGTACCCGTAGCCGGTCTTATCTTTCAGCGTTGAGAGTCGTCCCAGATAGACGCCGCTGGGCCAGTCATCGGGAATCGTCAACGTCACCGCTGCATCCCAGTGGCATTCATGCAGATTCTTGTGACCCGGTTGCGGCACAGGTTGAGGTTTACCCTGAAATGGTCCCAGTGTTTTCATCAGCCGCGCACCGCGTCCGTCGTAATAGCCGGTGCGGAAGACTTCGATTTTGAACTCCTGCGCGGGCCGCGTGGAGACCATGATGTCGATCGGTTCGCCCGCTGCGACACTCTGTCGGGAACAGTAGCCTTCAATTTTGGGAGAGCGGAAACCATCGCGTTTATCCAGTTGAATGCGGGTCAGCTGCCAGTCGCTGGATCCTGCTTTCTGGTTCTCCCGTTTGATTAAATCGGGATCGGCTTTCGAGGCGGAGGCTTCACCCGGCGAAAGACTGCCTGCCAGCGACGCCAGTGAAGCTGCGACGGCGCCCTTTAATAGATTTCGACGTTCCTGATCTGGTTCCTGCATGAAGTCGCTCCCTGTTCTCAATCTGGATGGTGAATTCGGTGGGGACTTTGGAGTGGATGCTCCGGGATGCTGTTCAATTATTTTTTCCTGAACTCCATTGTTTACTGCTTAGTCCTTTATGATAACCTTAACTTCATTAAAATAAGAAATATAAATCAAGAGTTTTTTATATCAGTCTCTGATTTTCACGACTGTCGCGCTGATGGTCTTGATGAATCAGGGCAGACACCGGAGTACTCAGTGGCATCTTTCTCGCTTGATCAGACCGACCTCAGAGCCTTCTACCAGGCAATGGCAAAACAACTTGAACGGGTACTCGGCGAACTGGAACCGACGATCATCAACATTCGTCGCACCCTGCATAAAAATCCCGAAATCAGCGGCGAAGAAATACAGACGTCTCAACTGATCTGCAGAACACTCGAGTCCATCGGCCTCGCGCCGAAATTGATGAAAAACGGTGTGGGTGTGGTTGCCGACATGACATTGGGAAACCCGGCCATCGACGCCCCGCTGATCGGTATTCGTGCCGACATCGACGCACTGCGCATTACCGATCTGAAAGAAGTCGCATACTGTTCACATAATCCAGGTGTCGGCCACCTGTGTGGTCACGACGCCCATACTTCCATCGCGCTAGGCGCGGCACTGGGTCTGATCCGCTGCACAGAGCTGTTTGAGAAAGAGTGGCCCGGCCAGGGACTGCGTCTGCGGTTCATATTTCAGCCGGCGGAAGAAATCTGTCTGGGTGCCCGCTGGATGGTCGAACAGGGGGCCGTCGATGATGTGAGTGCCATTATCGGCCTGCATATGGATCCGGAAATTCCCGCTGGTACCGCGAACATCCGCTATGGTGTAATGACCGCCTTCTGTGATGAAGTCCATTTTGAAATTCATGGCACGGGGGCCCACGCTGCACGACCCCACCATGGCAATGATCCGATCACCACGGCCGCGCAACTGATCTCAAGCCTGTATCAGAATCTGCCCCGCTCGATTGATTCGCGGACCCCCGCCGTCTTTACCATCGGCCAGATCACCTCCGGCCTGGCACCCAATGTGATTCCTGAAATCGCCCATCTGAAAGGCTCACTGCGTTCCACGAAAGACCAGGCCCGCGATGTGCTGCACAAGCGGATTGAAGACATCGCAGCCGGGGTTGCCCGCAGCACGGGAACCCGGATTGAGGTCCGGTTTCAATCTCCCCTGCCCGCTGTCGTCAATGACACGAACATTTCTGCTGCCCTGGAACAGGCATCGAAAGATGTACTGGGAGTGCCCCAGGTCGGCCTGATCGATCAGCCCAGCATGGGGGGAGAAGACTTTTCGATTTACCTGCAGCAGATTCCCGGCTCGATGCTGCGACTGGGCTGTGCCCGTCCCGATGTGAAAGCGGTATTTTTGCATTCCCCGTATTTCGACATCGACGAGCGGGCCCTTATAATAGGCAGTCGCATCATGCTGCAGACCGCATTGCTACTTTCAATGAACCCCAGGCTCATCCAAAAAGGGAATTAACACGATGGGAACCATCTCCTTTGCCAGAAACGATTATCCGACCTTGGGTGTGGAACTGGAATTACAACTTGTCAATGCAGAGACGTATGCCCTCTCGAACTCGATTACCGAAATTCTGGCGGAACTGCCGGAAGAGACAGCCAAATATGTCAAACCGGAACTGATGCAGAGTTACCTGGAGATCAATACCGACGTGTGTCGCACGGTGGGTGACGTGCGTCAGGATCTGACCGGCAAACTGCATGATGTGACCGCCGCCGCTGACAAGCTGGGCTTGAAGCTGTTCTGGGCGGCCACGCATCCCTTCTCTTCGTGGCGGGATCAGAAAATCACCGTCAACGATCGCTATTACGAACTCGTCGATCTGATGCAGGACGTCGCCCGCCGCCTCGTTACGTTCGGCCTGCACATCCACGTCGGCGTCGATTCCGGCGACAAAGCCGTCATGGTCTGCGATCGCATGCTCCGCTATCTGCCGCTGCTGCTTGCGCTCTCTTCCAACTCCCCGTTCTGGGAAGGTCGCAATACGGGCCTGCATTCGAACCGCTCGAAAATCATGGAAGGCCTGCCCACCGCCGGCCTGCCTCCCACGATGCGGAACTGGAGCGAATACACGTGGCTCATCAATCACCTCATCAGCACAGGCTTCATTAATACGATTCGCGAAATCTGGTGGGACATCCGCCCGCATCACAATTTCGGCACCGTCGAAATCCGCGTGTGTGATATGCCGGCCAACCTGGAACAGGTGCTCTCCCTCACCGCGTTCGTGCAGTGCATGGTGAAATGCATTTCCGATGAAATCGACGAAGGTGCCTACCAGTTGCAGCATCACCCGATGATGGTTCAGCAGAACAAATGGCGGGCGACCCGTTACGGCATCGACGCCAGCCTGGTCAGCAGTGAGAATTACAAACTGTTTTCCGTGATTGATACAACTCAACAACTGGTGAATCTGGTTTCGCGTATGTCCGAACGCCTGGAGTGTACGGACGAATTACACCGCGTCAGTGACCTGGTACATAAATCGGGCGCCAAGCGGCAGTTGGAGATCATGGAAGCCACCGGCGACCGCCGCGAAGTCGTCAAACAGATGATCGAGGAAAATAGCCACTTCTGAAACCGGGGCTCGCCTTCTATAATGAACAAATGCCTGCACCATTAAGTCATTACCTTTCGCCGACAGGAATCGGATTCCGTGTCTGATACGGACAATCTTCCCCACAATGAACCGCCCGAAGCGGAGCCAGCTGCTCCCGCGCCGGAAGAGGCTGCGCAGACGCCTCACGAAAAGACCCGCAGTTTTCCGACCACTCCCGGCGTCTATCTGATGAAAGACGCGCAGGCCCGCGTGATTTACGTCGGGAAAGCCGTCAATCTGAAAAGCCGCGCCTCCAGTTATTTCAACCAGGCCGCAGCCGTCGAACGTCGCACCGCGGAACTGGTGACCGAAATTGCCGACATCGATTACCTGGAAACGGAGACCGAAGTCGATGCCCTGCTCCTCGAAGCGCGGCTCATCAAGGACATTCGCCCCCGGTTCAATTCCGAACTCAAAGACGACAAGACGTTCCCATATCTCGAAATCACCACTCGCGAAGATTTCCCCCGCGTCGAATTCACCCGCAAGCCACACAGCAAAGGAACCAAACTGTATGGCCCCTTCACCAACGCCAAACAGCTGCGGGGCACGATTACCGTGCTGCAGAAAATCTTCCGCTTCCGCAACTGTTCTCTGGACATCGAAGAGGGGGACGAGAAGTGGCGCTGGTTCCGACCGTGCCTGTTACACAGCATCAACCAGTGCACGGCTCCCTGCAATCTGCGGATCAGCAAGGAAGACTACCGCAAGGACATCAACAAGCTCAAACTGTTTCTCGACGGCAAAAAAGATCGGCTGCTCAACGAAATGAGAAAAGAGATGCTGGCCGCCTCGGAAGCCAAGCTCTACGAAAAAGCAGCCCGACTGCGGGATGAAATTCAACTGCTCGAAAGCATCAAACTACGCGGCAACCTGGAAGATCACGCGCAACCCGAAGTGTTTTACATCGATCCGAAAAAGGGCATGCAGGGGCTGAAGAAAGTCTTCGGCCTGCCCGAGCTGCCCCGCCGGATTGAGGGGGTCGACATCGCGCATCTGCAGGGAGGCGAAACAGTGGCCAGCCTGGTGCAGTTCATCGACGGCCTGCCTTTCAAGCACGGCTACAAGCGATTCAAAATCCGCACGGTCAAAGGGATCGACGATTTCGCCTCGATCCGTGAAGTCGTCAGCCGGCGGATCAGGCGTCTGCACCAGGAGGGAGAAACCTTCCCCGACATCCTGCTGATCGACGGCGGCAAAGGCCAGCTCAACGCGGCGATGACGGCCATGCGCGAACTGGGCGTCGAGCCCCCCTTCACGATCTCCCTGGCCAAACGGGAAGAAGAAGTCTTTGTCCCCGGCGAATCCGAACCCCGCCGTTTAAGCCGGCATTCGTATGGCTTAAGACTCCTGCAATACGTCCGCGACGAATCCCACCGGTTCGCCCAGCATTATCATCATTTGCTGAGGAAGAAATCGCACTTTGATGAGTGAATGTTAGGGGGCACCACTCCTCCGATAAAGACTCTTGTTACCATCAAGCATCATTTAAATCTGAAGTTTTGGACTACTTCCGCCAAAAACACTTGTACACACACCAGCCTCGATAGTACACTGCAATTACACCAGTCCAAAAAGACACTCACGGTAGAGGAAACTCCTCTCCAAAAATAAAGTTGGTCAACTTCAGATTCCTTACCAGGAGTTCCTCGGGAGTGGTTACAATGGAGGCGTTATATGGGCCTTAATGAACTGGGAAGTGTTGCCTCGGTACTCTCACTTGTGATAACAATATTTGTGTTCTGGGGCGTGAATGACGTAAAAAATTATTATGTGAGGCATATAATGTTGCCTCCCCTGATCAGAAAGCTCAGAGCCCAAATTCGAAACATCGAAAATTCTGTTCTAAATAAACGAGTGGAAGAGCTACAGGCATCTATTGAACATTGTGATGTATTACTGGAACGACTCTACAAGCATACTGACAATATCTTAAAAAAGAGAATCAAAGAAAATCGTGATTCAATAAAATCATTCTTGAGTAATAAAGATCAATATCTGCTTGATAACTGTCGGAAACTCGTCTCAAACATTAATGCAACAATTGAATCAACCAAGGTTTTTCAAGGTGAGGACCAATGGTCTACGAACACATAGACGATTACCAGAAATGGCTTAAGTTTGTCGACAAACTTATCGATGACACTCGCTCCGGTAAGCTTGAGTGGCATGTAATCGCGGATCCGGGGGATCGTGCTAATGAAATAATCAGCCCTGTTTTTATTACAGAAATTGTCGGCGACAGGTTTATAGCTATCTATCGATATAAGTATCCATATTACGTAGGACCAGAAGAATACGAGCTTCGCGAAGAAGTAAATATAGAGTTAGTCGATGCACTTGGTAGAAAGCAATGGCTACTACCACAAGTTAAACCACGATTTGAATTACTTGATCTTATCAGTTACAAGCTGGCCGGAGCAGATGCGACACTTGAAGAATTCTTGAACGATAAATTATAAAAGTCATCGACTCAAGAAAACTGAGGTCGAACGATTTCATGTTTTACCAGGAAGTATTCTTTTGATTTTCCCCTGATATTGAAGGCATGCCTCAAGTTCGTTCTAACCATTTATGATGGTGCCTCCCCCCAAACCTACTCCTTCACTTCTTCCGCGGTCTTGTCGTAGGCTGCCTTCAGATTTCCCCAGGCGATATCCAGGTCTTTTTTCAGGCCTTCCCAGGCTTCGGCGGAGGACTCGTTGAATTCTTTGAGTTTTTCTGCCACCTTGCCGCGCTTCGCTTTCAGATCTTCCAGCTGCTCATTCCATTTCACTTTGGCGTCGTCTTTGAGTTTCGCACCTTTGGCTTCCAGCTCGGCGATTTTCTGATCCAGGTCTTCCAGCTGCTGATCCAGCTGTTTGGAATATTCATCGCGTTTCTGTTTTGTGAATTCTTTCGCGGTGTCAGCGGCTTCTTCCATTTTCTGCTTCACATCGTCGCCCGTCACCTGCGTTTCACCGGGAACAGGCGGCGTGGAACTCTCATCCGCACAAGCGACCAGAAACAGACTCAGACTGAATAAACAGGGAGTGAAATAGCGCATGGCGTTCTCCTTTACAGGTTGGTGGATCATTTTTATTCGAATCACGGCGTGCTGAGATCAGGGTCATTCTCGAGCCCATCAGAACCTGACTGTAGAATACCGGTTGGATCTCAACAAACTCAACAGTAAACATTGTTTGATCCGGTCGATTGCAGGATGATTAACCAGTCTGATGAATTTTCGGTTCCTGGAACCTTTTATAGAATGAGGTGGTCCACGAATTTAGTATAACACTCCTCTTACTTTCAAGGACACAGGCTTTATAATCTAAGACACTGAAACTTATTTGAATACGCACCCTCAAAGCAAAGTGGATGCCTGTATGACCGATCCTGATCCCCCTGAGGTTTCCCGCTTTCAAAGAATTCTGGATCAAATCGTATCCCGCGTCACCACCTGTATCACGTTGTTGTTATGGATCGGTGTCAGCATCTGCTACGCCTGGCAACCTGACGTGTGTGCTGCAGTCACCGTTTATCCGAGCTGGTGCTGGTTTGTTGGCGGTCTGTGTCTGGCGCTGATTCTGTTGCGGGCGAAACGGCAGCGGGTGGCGTTAGTCTCAATCGGTCTCTGGTTTGTGTTCCTCGTCGTGTTTGCCGATACGCCTTTGAGTCTCTGGCGGGGAGTGTGGCATCGAACCGAGGCAGTCGCGCAGGTCGAACAGCCAGGACAGATTCCATTGCGGGTGATTTCACTCAACGCGCATGGCAGCGGCCGTGCTGTCGCGGCTCTCAAACGATATGAGCCGGACCTGATTCTGATTCAGGAGTCACCGGGAGCCGGGACGTTGATCGAAGTGAGCAAAACCATGCTCGGAGAAAATTCCGGTCTGCTGGCGGGCGTGGATGCTTCGATCCTGAGTCGCGCGCCCCTCGAACCCGTGGCGTCGTCCGTGAATTACACCATCGTCAAAGTCCGTGTCCAATCAGGCCAGGAGGTCATCGTCGTTTCGCTGCGACTGACGCCACCCCCGTTTCGCGCGGACCTGTGGAACCCGGAATGCTGGCGCGCTTATTCTAAACAGCGGATTCATCAGCGGGATGAACTGCAGCAGCTCACCCGACGCCTGGCAGAACTGCCCGCCGATCTGCCCTTGATTGTGGGCGGCGACTTCAACGTCAATCCCCGCGATCCGATCTTCAATGAGCTGCCGGGTGAGTTACGCGATGCCTTCACGACAGCCGGTGTCGGCTGGGGAAATACGATCACCAACGAAGCCCCGTTCCTGAGGATTGACCAGGTGTGGTGCGACACCCGTTTCCAGCCGATACGGGTTGTCGCAGAGCGGGCTGAGGATACGGACCACCGGGCTGTGATTGCAGATCTGCTGTGGAATACGGAGACGGATTGAGTATTCAGTTCCGGAAACATTTATTTCTGTTACGATAAGATCATTATGTCTGCCCAGAAAAAAAAGAACTTCAATATTCAACCACTGCTAGAGCAATTCAAAGATGCCGATCTGCGGACTGCTGCTTTCTATATTATCACCGGTATAGGCGGAGGTGCCTATGCGTCTGATTTCATCAGCTCTGCCATGTTGTTCTCAAAACGGCCCTGCCCGGAAACCGCCGCCATCCTGGTCGCCAGTGATCAGAGTATGCTGGAGATTATCCAGAGGTCTCCCGAAAGCCTCATGGATGAAATGATCCATGACGAACACGAATTCGAAATCGAACGCTTTAACGACTGGATGAAAACATTCGAAGTGAATCGACGCGCGTGTGATAGTATCTATCAGTTTCTCGAGCAGGGATTGAGGCAGAATCAGATCACGATTCACTTTAACGAACCCGGTTACAATCACAGACTTAACAACAGGCTCACGCTCTTTGGAATTCAGAAGGGAATGCTTCAACGTCGCTCAAAATTTCTGCAAGACCAATTCAGCAATAACCGCCGTCTGTTTCATGCGACACTGGATCTGATCTGCATTCGAAATTCTGACCACAACCCACTTGAGTACTATTCGACAACCGGCGAGCAGGTTCAGTTGAATCAGTTCGACGCTTCCGAGATTCAGTATGAACTCCGTGCAGCGGGAGAGGAATTTCGCCAGCTTGTGGCTCGTTTGAGAGAGGATGAAAATCCCGATGCGAAAATCCAGAAATCCTGACTACGCTGGATTTCAATTCAAAAGAACCGTCTACAGCATGGCAGGCGGATTGACCAGGTTTGGGTCAATCAATTTCTTGAATCTGTACAGGTATTTTCTGAAGTCGCCAGCGACACCGACCATCGCCTTGTGCTGGCGGATCTGCTCCTGAAATCCGTGCCGACTCCTCAGCCGAAGTGAGGCAGATGCCACTTTCCTCGACTCATCAATGTGCTTCGATCTGAACCGTTAAAATACCCGCAAAGCCCCCAGCCCCGGGAGGAACCTGCTGCGTAACGGATCGGACCTGCCTGGGGGGATGCTGATTTTTCGGGCACACATTGCATGCAATCATGGCATGCCAAAACGGGAGAGTGTCACCCGGGTTCGGGTCGCAGGAGATCCCGTGAATTTATGGTTCGGCGTAAGAGGATCGAAGAGAGTTCAAAAAAAGAGGCTACGTTCACTCAAATGCCGATGATGCATGAGATTACAATGTCAGTCTGTCACAGCAGTGCGCAGTCCCTCCATTCGCAGTGGCGTGAGGAGTATGGAAATCTTGAATCTGCCTGCAGTTTGGCACATATTCTGCTTTGTAATAGTTACTACTTCTTAACGACTTTTTAATTTCACAAAGCTCTGAGCCACCCGGCGCGAAATATCGGTACACCCGAATAGTATCGCAGCCCGGGTTTTCAGGTCGCTTGCGAAACAATCAGAAGTCCTTTACCGCCTAAGAAAAGTAATTGTCCTGGCTTAAGAGCCAGTTATCTGATGGATCTCACAAGTTTCCAACAGTTTTGTCAGTCGTTTTAATCGCCCAATTCAAAGGTCAAAACAGTGAACACCGAAATTCAAGCTTCGAATGGTAAATCCACCTATTCCGGCGGCAGCAACGGAGTCAAAACGACTCTGGGTTCTGCCCGCTCAGCAGCCGTCGCGGCTGTGACAGGTTACCAGCCCAATCATCCTCCCATGAATTTCCAACAGACGCCTACCGGACAGCTTTTTAACGCCAATGTCTTCTCCAAGTCGGCAATGAAAAAGCGTCTGCCTAAAGAGACCTATAAAAAGCTGATCAGCACCATTGAAGGCGGCCATAAACTTGACTGCTCGACTGCTGACGTTGTGGCTTCCGCCATCAAAGACTGGGCCATTGAAAAAGGGGCGACTCACTACGCTCACGTTTTCTATCCCCTGACCGGCTCTACCGCTGAAAAGCACGACAGCTTCCTCACACCCGATGGTGAAGGCGGCGCGATTGCGGAATTCAGTGGCTCTCAGCTGATCCAGGGTGAACCCGATGGTTCCAGCTTCCCGACCGGCGGTATCCGTGCGACATTTGAAGCCCGCGGTTATACCATCTGGGACGTGACCAGCCCTGCTTACATTCTGGAAAATTCCAACGGCACCACCCTGTGCATTCCGACCGCCTTTGTTTCCTGGACCGGCGAAGCACTCGACAAGAAAACTCCCGTACTGCGTTCGATGCAGGCCTTGAACGTTCAGGCTCAGCGGATTCTCAAACTGTTTGGCCACGATGACGGCAAACTCGTTTCGTCCACAGCCGGCCCCGAACAGGAATACTTCCTGATCGACCGTAATTTCTATTATGCACGTCCCGACCTGCTGAACTCCGGTCGTACCTTGTTCGGAGCCAAACCTCCCAAAGGTCAGGAATTTGACGATCACTATTTTGGTGCGATCCCCGACCGCGTGCTGGCCTTCATGTTCGAAGCCGAACGCGAACTCTTCAAACTGGGTATTCCCATCAAAACCCGTCACAACGAAGTGGCTCCCGGTCAGTACGAAATCGCACCAATGTTTGAATCTGCCAACATCGCGACCGACCATCAGCAGTTGCTGATGACCACACTGCGTCGGACAGCAGAAAAGCATGGTATGGTCTGCCTGACCCACGAAAAGCCCTTTGCCGGCGTAAACGGTTCCGGAAAACACGTCAACTGGTCCATGGGCAGCTCTTCACAGGGTAACCTGCTGGATCCCGGCGATACTCCCCACGAAAACGCACAGTTCCTGTTGTTCTGTGGTGCCGTGATTCGTGCCGTCCATAAATACCAGGGCCTGCTGCGAGCCGTTGTCGCTTCTGCCAGCAACGATCATCGCCTGGGTGCCAACGAGGCTCCTCCTGCGATTATCTCGATCTTCCTGGGCGATCAGCTGACCGACGTCTTCCAACAGATCAAAGCCGGCGGTGCCAATTCATCGATTCCCAAGGGAACGCTGACCGTTGGTGTCGACGTTCTGCCACCGCTGCCGAAAGATGCCGGCGACCGTAACCGGACCAGCCCGTTTGCCTTCACCGGTAACCGGTTTGAATTCCGTGCCGTCGGTTCCAATCAGTCCATCGCAGGCCCACTGGTCGCCATGAACACCATCGTGGCTGACTCACTGGAATACTGTGCGACCAAACTGGAAGAAGCCACCGGTGGCGACCCCAGCAAACTGCACGGCGAACTGCAGAAACTGTTGACAGAAATCATGAACGAACATGGTGCGATCATCTTCAACGGTGATGGTTACAGCGACGAATGGCATGCAGAAGCAGCCAAACGCGGTCTGCTCAACCTCAAGACCACCGTCGATGCTCTGCCTGTTCTGGAAACACAGGAAGTCAAAGACCTGTTTACCAAGTACGAAGTTCTTTCCGAACGCGAGCTGGCCAGCCGCCTGGAAATCTACCTCGAACAGTACATCATGTCGATCAAGGTCGAACTCAACCTGACGGTCAAAATCGCGAAGACCATGATCTTCCCGGCTGCGATCCGTTACCAGGGCGAACTGGTTTCCAACTGTGCCAGCCTGAAAATGCTGGATTACGATTTCGACACCAATACGCTGGACAAGGTCACCGAACTGGTCAAGGCACTGCAGGACGGTATTGCCGAACTGGAAGCGGCCGCCGGTGGCGAGTCGGAAGACATGCTGTCTGAAGCTACCCACTGCTGCCACACGATTCTGCCTTTAATGAACAAGGTGCGTGCGACAGCCGATGAACTGGAAGGCATTGTCGCTGATGATCTGTGGCCTCTGCCAACCTACCAGGAAATGCTGTTCATCAAGTAACAGCAGTCGTTAACAATTGAGTTTTCGGAACCAGAGCCGACCAGCGTCCTGCTGAGTCGGCTCTGTTCCTGTTGTCTTCTGAAAAAGTGTGATTTCCGCGCAGTTAGCGAGAACATCAGTCATGTCGGATTCTGAATCAGCATTCTCTTTCGATACGATTCAGCATCACCAGCCCGGTCATTCCCGACCGTTCCGCAAGATCATGACCGGCATCGCGCTGTTCTTTACGATCTGCCTGGTCGCCGTCATCGGTTATGTCTCCGCCGGCTGGAAGATTGAAGATTCGATCTACATGGTCATCATCACCATTTTCGGCGTCGGTTACGGCGAAGTGCAGCCGGTGGAATCATCGGGACTGCGGGCCTTGACGATCATGGTGATCATCGCCGGCTATGGCGCGGTGATTTACACTATCGGCGGATTCATGCAGATGGTCATTGATGGTGAACTCAACCGTGCCCTGGGAGCAAGAAGAATGACGAAAGAAATTGAACGACTGACCGGTCATACCATTATCTGCGGCGTCGGCCGCATGGGCTCGATCCTGGCGAAAAATCTGTACGCTGCCAAAAAACCGTTCGTGGTCATCGACTGCGATGAACGCCGGTTGAAGGCCGCTGAAGACCAGGGCTACTGGGTGATTAACGGCGATGCATCGGAAGAATATGTGCTGGAACAGGCGGGCATCCGCCGGGCTGCGGTACTGGCGACCGTGCTTTCCGCCGACGCGACCAACGTGTTCGTCACCATTACCGCGCGGGAAATGAACCCCGATGTCATGATCATCGCTCGCGGCGAAAACCCGAAGACCGAAAAGAAACTCATTGGCTGCGGTGCGAACCGCGTGGTGCTGCCGACTGCCATCGGCGCGAGCAAAGTCGCCCAGCTGATCATGCGACCGACGATGGAAAACATGCTGGAGCAGCTGACCAGCGAAGGCGCGATTACTGACGAACTGGGCCACTTCGGTCTGCAGTTTGAAGAGTTGCAGGTGACCGCGGGTTCGACGTTCGTAAATAAGACACTGGATAAGATCGAAGTCCGCAGCGATCGGGGCTTCCTGGTCGTTGCCATCCGCCGCGCCGATGGCGAAGTCGAACAGAACCTCGCATCTGACACACTCCTGCTGGAAGGAGACGCCGTGATCGTACTGGTCCACAGCAACGATATCCCGCATCTCTCCGAAAAATTCGCCGCCAAGGGTATTAAGATTACCTATCGAGGCGTGACGGCGGAGTTGTGAGATCAACTCAATCAAGTGGTGCTAATCCCAATGCATTCCGCGCTGTCCGCATGATTAGGAACCCATCGTGTTCCGCTAACAATTGATTGAGCCCCTCCAGGGTGACACCTGTTTTTAATACAGGTATCAGTTTGTCCGCGATAAATAGTCTGAGTTGGTCGAGTCGCTGCGTATCATCACACGGATACTCATCGATATTCAAAAGGTCGGCGAGGCGAGGCGGACCTGCTTCCAGGCGATGCGTTCCTTCAGGCCAGAGTGAACTGGCACGCTCGCGAACATGACACTGATGCGCGCGAGGAAAATCGTTGTGTTCAATCTGTTGTAGCCAGAAGCCGATATTGAGAAAATAAATCGCACCATATTGTGACTTCTGCAGGTTCAAAACTGCAATCATTGTCTCGCTGGACAGATACTAGGTAGAACTTTTGCGATGAAATCCATGTGGTTTCAATTCTGCATGGATCGCCTGAGTCAGTATCCGTGTCGTGATCATTTTTATTTTATCAATTGAGAATGAGATCGATCAGCTGTGAACGGCTGCCCGATTTTCGGGCATTTCTTCCGCAGTCTCTTTGCCTTCCAGTGCATCCACCCGCGCGCGGAGTTCGTCGTTTTCTTTCTGCAGTTTCTGCAAAGAGATTGTTATGAAATAGAAAAGCATGGGCAGGCTTCCAAAAAACACAAGGAATCTTTTATTGTCTCCCAGGCTTTCTATGCTCGCTGTGAAGGCGATCATGGAGGCCAGCACTAAGGGTGTCCAGTGGCTGATTTTTGACATGATGCAGTTGATCCTTCCATTCAAATCAAAACGACAGTTTCAGGGAATTTCACCACCAGAGGCAAAGTGTTTTTCTAAAAATCTCGTAACGGGAATGATCTTTAGAACCTTATTTAACACTGGGCGTTCTGCCAGGACTTCCTGCCAGCGTTTCCGGGCCTCATCAGAGCTGATGTTTAGATCTACTTTCACAAGAGAGTGGCAGCGTGCCAGGGGGCGCAAATCAAGCTTCTCAGCGTTTACAAATTCTATGTTGAGTACTTCCAGTCGAGGCAGCTTCGTCAGAGGCTCCAGTCCCTTCCCGGTAATCAATTCCATCTTGATGGGATTTCCCAACACCAACAAATGCAGTTGCTGGAGTGGCTCCAGTCGAATCAAGCCGGCATTCGTAATTTCGGTAGAGTACAAAACCAACTCTCTTAAATTTTTCACCTTGACCAGGGCATCCAGGCCTTTATCTGTGATGGTCGAAGATTTCAGGGAGAGCGCTTCCAGTTGCGGCAGATCGGGCATGGTCTGCAGAACGGCATCGTTGACTGATGGAGTCGAGAGATTCAAGACGGCAAGACCAGGCAGTTGGTCCAGCTGTTTTAATGTGGCCTTACCTGCGGGGCTGCCGGAAAATCCAACCTCCCGTAATTCCGGTGCTTCTGCAAAACTCTTTAAACCGCTGCCTGTCATCTGGTCACTGTGGAGTACCAGGCGAGTCAATTGCTTTAAGTCAGACAGATGCTTCAGTCCTGCATCGGAAAATGTTCCCACCACAATGAGATGCTTTAGATTTTTCAGCTTCCCCAGGGGCTTGAGACATTCGTCCGTGACAGGTCCCCACAGCTCCAGCGCACGGAGTTCTGTGCAGTCGCCTATCAGTTCGCAGGCGCGCACGTTGAGATTGCGGCTGTGAAGTACCAGACGGCGCAGTGCGGGAAAAGAGGACAGCACCTGTAGCCCCTGATCGGAAACGGGACTTTGCTTCTGATCACGATTGAGAATTTTCAAGTCTTTCAGATGCGGCAGCCCCTGCAATCCAATCAGATGTTCATCAGTCACATATTGACTCGAGACGTGAAACGCCTCCAGACCGGAAATCTGACCAATTTGTTTCCAGCCAGCCGGGCTGAATGAGTTCCCGTCATACATATAAAATGCACGGAGACCCTTGACCCGCGAAAGCAGGTGCAGTTCGTCTTCACTACAGTAGTCGAAGTAATTGGAAAAGTGGTATCCGTCCCCCTTCTCCGGCTGGTTGGGATAGATGCCTCCCTGGCGGAGGAGGTATTCGAGATCAGTCTCACCTGCTTTTCTGCCTTCGACCAGCGGAATCGATGAAAACTCGCCCTTTCCTCCAGTCGAAAGTGAAGCCGTCTGTGGCGGGATCGGAGGCTCACCGCAGCCAGACAGACAGCAGAAACTGCTGAGCAGGAATAATGTCAAACAGGTTACTTTGAACGGATGCTTCATACCGACTATCATAGACTCTGACATTTCTCACCGAAAGTACTTTTCCGCCGCAGCGGTATTCTTATCAGGAGCCACACATGCAAAACTGCTTAGCCGTCTATACCGCCAAACGGGCCATTACTGGTCGCAAGCTGGCTGAGATCGCGCGGTCGGTTGGAATTGATCTGCGTTTCATGGCGCTGGGCGGGCAGATTACCGGCAATACGGAAGCGATCTTGAGCAAAGCATTGACCGGCGTGAATGGGGGCGGACTGCTGATTGTCGGCGGCTTCGAAGAGGATCAGGAAAATCTGATTGATTTCGACACGCGCCTCAGCCAGGGAGACCAGCCTGCACTGGCCCGCAAACTCAATGGCGGCCTGCTCCCCTGGTGTGAACTTTACAGTAACAAGTTTGATTATGAGAAAGCCTGCCAGCTTGATGCCAAAGCTAAAGCGAAACTGGATGGCTCGGTCACAAAAAAACAGCTGCCCGCTTTGAAAGCCGCGAAACACCGCTACCTGATTTATAATCAGAGCCGTAAAAAGAAAGGAACACAGCTGATGAAAACGCTGACTCCCGCGCTGGCAGAAGCCGTCGACGGCATCATCGCTGATTTTCAACGGTAAGCTATTTCGTCTGTGCCACCGGGTGGATGGCCATGCAGCCACAACACCAGTTGTCTTCGATCCAGCACTGGGGAATGTGCTCATGCAGTTCTATCGCGGCTGACTCGTCAATTTTACTGCCATAAAAGCTGAGCTTCTTCAGTTGAGACAGATGCCGTAACTGCAGCAGCCCCGCATTGGTAATCGGGGCTTTATCCATATCCAACCGCTCAAGACTTCGACATTGACCGAGGTAACCCAGCCCCTCATCGGTCACTGGGAAACCATTGAGGTCCAGCCCTTTCAGATGCGGTAAATTCTCAAGATGTTTCAGGCTTGCCATGGAAAACTGCGGCTTTTCTGTTTGTGGCGGCCAACCCCTGTTAAACGAAATTTCTTCGAGTGATGTCACGTTCCCCAGTGCAGCCCAGAGAGCATCCGAAACGAGATCCACCTGCACTGTGATTTTTTTGAGGCTGCTCATATTTTTCAGACATGCCAGGTCGGCCGGCTGAAGCTGACCGGGGTCTCCACTGAGATACAGTTTATCGACCTGGGCACAATGACTGATTGCTTCCAGAGCGGGCGCATTGATGGGCCCCACCCTCAACTCTTTCAGAGTGGGAACCTTTGCCAGGGCAAGCAACCCCGATCGGTCGAGCGGACCTTCAGAGTTTTCCCCGATACCGATTGCGAGAATCTCCAGTTCAGGCAGCGCCTGCAGGTGTTTCAATTGCGAGGTATCGCTGGTTCCGCGTGTGAGAGTCACATCTACTTCCCGGATCTTTTTAAAGTGCGTCAGATAAATCAGGTGACGATCTTCGATCCACCGGTAACCCGGAAACGGTGGTTTCTGCAGCGATTTCAGGCGTGGCAGTAAACGGAGGTCGGCATCGTCAATCCGAACCCCCGTCAGTTCCTGCAGGGGAAGCTTTTCAAAATCATCAATCGTATTTTCATCCAGCACCATCCGTTCAACCGACAGACTCTTCAATCGTGATAACCGACTCAAGTCGGGCAGGAGGGCGGCGGTCAAAGCGGTCTGATTCAGGTTGAGCCTCTGCAAGCAGGTCAACTGCGCCAGCAATTCTCCGCAGGCATCGGTATATTTAAAATTGCCGCTCAGATCGAGATGCTCTAATTTTTCCAGAGATACCAGGTGACGCAGACCGGCATCGGTCAACCGGTAATTGACACTCAGGTCAAGATAACGCAATTTCGGCAAATGCACCAGATGACGCAGACCATCATCGGTGAAGCGGTTTCCCTTAATCGTATGCACGCCCCGCAACGTCAGCGTCTGCACTTCAGGTAATTCTTTCAGCACGATCAAATCGTCATCGACCAACGGCAGTCGTTTCAGAAACAGCCAGTAGACCTGCCCGTGCTGGTTCCGTTTCCAGCGGGCTCCCAGCTGTTTGAGCTTGATCAATGTTGCCTGGGAGGTCGGTACGGGCGGAGGCGCTTCGCGTTCAACACCCTGTTCTACTTTCGGCTCGTGTTCTAAACGCATTGTACGCAGAGAAAAAACCAGGATACCACTTCCGAGCGTCAGGAACAGAAACAGGAATACAAATTGGCGTTGATGTTTTTTCATATCGAGATTGAATCCATCAAGAGAACCAGCCGTTTGAATGCTGCGTCCCCCTTGTGACTCATACAAATAAAGATCAATCAAACTGGATGCTTGCATGAGTAAGACGTTTCACTCTATTCTTTCTAACGTTTTAACCAGTTACAATGCTCTTAATCCATTTAGTCGTTTGTGAAAAGCAGAATCTTTCAATCGATATACGCCGTCCTGCTTCGAAAGGCATTAATTCATGAACCAGTTTGATCTGTTTCTCTCAGCCACAATCAACACTTTTGAAGCCAACAAAAAAATGGCCGAGCGGGCGGTGGCACAGGTTTCTGACGAGGGACTGCGCACGTCCCTGGATGAGCATACCAATTCGATTGCGGTGATCATGAAGCATGTCGCCGGGAATTTGATTTCGCGGTGGACCGATTTCCTGACGACCGACGGCGAGAAGCCAGACCGCAATCGGGACGACGAATTTGTCGATTCGTTCGCCACCCGCGAAGAACTGCTGGCCTACTGGGAACGGGGCTGGTCGAACCTGTTCGATTCCCTCAACAGCCTGACA